>JAEUMA010000426.1 GCA_016793565.1 Rhizobiaceae bacterium | reverse complement strand
CGGCGTTGGAGATCAGCTCGCGCAGAAACACATCGCGGTCGGAGTATACGGAATGCACCATCATGTGGAGGAGGCGCGATACGTCGGCCTCGAATGCCCGTGTCTCGGATATTTTGGCTTCGGTGGTCATCGCGAAACTACCTCGTCTTGGTGGTCTGGCCGGAACGGGCGCAAGCCGGTTTCCGACAGCCTTTGTCGTGTACCTTGCGGTCGCCGCCTAGCACGCCGGGGCTGACTCCGGAAACCCTGCATGCGGCAGCGCACATTTGGGAAAACCCCCGTCGTTTCGCAACCGCCGTACGATGGCTGCGGCCTATCTTTTTGGGACAATGCGGCTATAACTCACCGCCGATCGGCGAGCCCAGCGGAGGCTTAAAGCCGGACGAGGAGTGGAGGGCAAGGGTGGGCATCGCATTAGCTGCAGATTCCGGCCAAGTGCCCCGGAAGCTGGGCGCTTGGCGCGGGATGCGTCGGGTCTTCCTCGTCGGCGAAGGTGTGATCTTTGCGGCGTCCCGGGGCGTTCAGGCATGAGTGGTGTGGCCATGCAGCGCGTCGGCCCGATGTGCTCTGTCCCCGCGGTCGCGGAGTCGTTCGGACATCGCATCGAGCCTGTGCTGGAAGCGGCAGGGTTGCCGCATGATGCTCTTAACAACCCAGACAACCTGCTCCCCTTCTCCAAAGTAGGGGAGATTCTGGAAGCCGCCGCGCGCTTGTGCGAATGCCCGCACTTCGGTCTGCTCGTCGGGGCACGCAACGATCACAAAGGGCTTGGCCCGGTCGGTCAGTTGATGGCACATGCGCCGACGCTGGGCGACGCGATCATAGACTTCACCTCCAACCAGCATCGCAATTCGCGTGGCGCAGTCGTCTACCTCATGCGGGTGCTCGACAGTTATTTCTTCGGATACGCGATCTATAACCGTTTCGCCGAGGGCAGCCGGCACATATACGATCTGTGTGCCGCCATCGGCGTCAACACGGTTCGCGAATTGGCCGGCCCGGCGGCTGCACCCCTTGAAGTTCTGATCTGCCACCAGCCGCCCGGCGATCGCCGGCCCTATCGCGCCATCCTCGGCCCGAATGTCAGTTTCAATCAGGCACAGACGGCCCTAGTCCTGTCGCCGGCGCACCTGAAGCTGCCGGTGCTCGGGGCCGATCGCGAAATGCATGCCAAGCTCGCCGCGCGTGTCGCCGAGCTGCGGTCGATGGGTACGCTCGACTTCGCTTCGCATGTACGCCATCTGCTGAAACCCAAACTTCTGCTGGGACAGGCTTCGCGTGAGGGTATAGCCAAGCAGGTGGGCACGCACGTTCGCACGTTGCAGCGCCGCCTGCGCGAAGCATCGACGACCTATCGCGAGCTGGAGCAGCAGATGCGCTTCTCGGTGGCCTGCGAACTGCTGGAGATCACCGATCTGCAGATTTCGGACATATCGGCAGCGCTGGACTATGCCTCGCCGAGTGCCTTCGATCGTGCTTTCTCGCGCTGGACGGGTCTCACGCCGACCAACTGGCGCGACCAGCGCATCCGAGAGCAGAAAAGCGCTTGATGTCGTGAGCTTGAACCGGCCGAACCGGAAGCCTTGCAAAGGGAGCAACACCATAGATGAGCACGGACGACCTTCCCTCCGAGCAGGACTACGCCCTGGTCAAGACGGCGGCCGCCGAGGTTGCGGCCCCGCGGCTGCCTTATCAACCGCCGATGCCGAGGACCTACCGCCCGAAGATCGCCTTGATAGGCGCCGGCGGTATTTCCTTCGCGCACCTGGATGCCTACGCCAAGGCGGGCTTGGAGGTTGCGGCGATATGTTCGCGCAATCTCGCCCGCGCCGTCGAGCGCCGCGACAAGTTCTTTCCGGCGGCAGAGGCGACGACGGATTATGAGGCGCTGCTGCGCCGAGACGACATCGAAGTCTTCGACATCACGCCGCACCCCATCGATCGGGTGCCGCTGATCGAGGCCGCGTTGCGGGCCCGCAAGCATGTGCTGTCCCAGAAGCCTTTCGTGGTCGACCTGGATACGGGCGAGCGTCTGGTGGCGCTGGCCGAACAGACGGGCATGAAGCTGGCGGTGAACCAGAACGGGCGGTGGGCGCCGCATTTCTCCTACATACGCGAGGCGGTCCGGGCAGGGCTGGTGGGTGACCTCGTCTCCTGCCATACCGGCGTCCACTGGGACCATAGCTGGATCGTCGGCACACCGTTCGAAAAGATCGACGATCTGATCTTCTTCGATTTTGCTGTGCACTGGTTCGATTTTCTCGCGAGCCTGATCGGCAGCCGCGCCACCAGCGTGTTTGCGACGCGCAATCGCGCGGCCCGCCAGAAGGCGGCCCCGCCCCTGCTCGCGCAATCGCTGGTTGCCTTCGATGGCGGGCAGGCCTCGCTCGTATTCGACGCGGCGATCCACTTCGGCGCCCTCGACTGCACCTATGTCGGCGGTACCAGCGGCAGTCTGGCCAGCACCGGGCCCAATCTCGGCGAGCAGACGGTGACACTGACCACAGCCGAGGGAATCGCACGGCCGGTGCTTGAGGGTGCCTGGTTCAACGACGGTTTCGCGGGAACGATGGGCGAGCTTCTTGTCGCGATCGAGGAAGGTCGCGAACCGCTGAACGGCGCGCGCGGCAACCTCGCCAGCCTGGCGATGGTCTTTGCGGCCATCAAGTCCGCGCACACCGGCGAGCCAGTCGTCCCAGGCACAGTGCGCGGACTGACCGGCAATAGCTAGGCGGGGCTGCCTTTTGCTGCCGGCAGGCGCGCCGCCGCCGCGAGCAGGTCGGTCTGGGTGATCAGTCCGATCACGCTGCGCGCCTCGTCGACAATGACCACGGCGTGGCTGCGTCCATCCGTCAGCAGCGGCAGCAGGCTCATCGCCGGTGCGTCGGGCGATGCGGTACGGGCGGGTGACACCGAGGACATGATCTTCCCCTCCGCGCCGACCAGTTCCCGCAGGCCGACCGTTCCGAGCAGCTTGCCGTCCGCGTCGACCACGGGCAGCGTACGGATGTTGTGGTCGAGCAGGAGGCGCAACGCCTGGCTGGCAGAATCGTCCGGCCCGACGCTGATAACGTCCTTCGACATAATGTCCGTGCAGGTGATCGTTCTCGTGGACCGTACGAGAGCCTGAAGCTCGACCTCCCGCACGAGCCGCTCCACGTCGGCGCGGTCGATGTCGAACGTCTCGCCGAGCACGGCCAATGCCGCGTCGACATCCTGCGGGTCGATGCCGCCGCGCAAGGCCGCTGGCGGATCGGCCGTGGCGTGGGCGTTGACCGGCGGTGTTGCCAGATGCGGATAGTTGCGTTGCGTGAGCTTGTGGATGAACATCCCCAGCGCCACGAGCAGGACGGAGTTCAGCGCCACCGGCACCAGCGGGAACATGAACCCTGCGCTCGCCACGGCCGGGCTCGCCAAGGCAGCCGTCAGCGCCGCCGCACCGCCCGGCGGATGGAGACAACGGGCTAGCGACATCGCCGCAATCGCCAGTGCGACTGCCAACCCGGTAGCCAGGACAGGATCGCGCACGTAGTGGGCGGCCGCCACGCCGATGAAGGCCGAAATTGTGTTGCCGCCGACGATGGGCCATGGCTGTGCCAGCGGGCTGGACGGGACCGCGAAGAGCAGGACGGCCGAGGCGCCCATCGGCGCCACCAGCAAAGGCATGCCGTCCGGTGTGCTCACCAGCAGGCTCGAAATCCATCCGGTCAGGCCGATGCCCAGCACCGCGCCGAAACACGCCACCACTCGGTCGCGCAGCGTCGCCCCAGCCAGTATCGGCACGAAGAAACGTCGCGTCACGGGCGGGCAGCCGGCGAAGGCAAGCGAATTGTCGGGATCGCGATCATGGCTTCAATCCAGTCTGGCGCGCGGATCATGACGGGCAAGGCGCGACAGCAGGAACTCGACCTCGGCCCTGGCAGTTGCGCCCAGGCCGGCGCCGGGACGGCGCTGCGCGTCGCAGGCGATCGCGCCGCGGCGCATCATCACGTATTTGCGTACGGCAAGCCCTACTCCCGGTTGCTGTTCGTAGCGAAGGTAGGGCAGGTGAGCGTCGTAGAGGTCGTGCAGCGCTTCGCGCTCGCCGCTTCCGGCCAGGCGCACGACATCGACCAGCATTTCCGGAAATGCGTAGCCCGTCATGGCGCCATCGGCGCCGCGCGCCGTCTCGAAATCGAGAAACAGCCCACCATTGCCGCAAAGGATGCATAGCTCCCTCATCGATCCTTCCTTCTGGAAGCCGCGCAGCGCGGAGATTTTTTCCAGTCCCGGCCAGTCCTCATGCTTCAGCATGACGCAGGAGGGATTTTCCTCGACGATCCGCCTGATGACGGACGGCGTCATGATCACTGACAGTGTCAGTGGGTAGTCCTGCAGGACAAACGGCACGTCATGGCCGATCGCGTCGCAGGCCTGGCTGAAATAGCTGACGATCTGCTCGTCGGTGCGCAGCGAGGGCAAGGGCGCGATCATCACCGCCTCGGCTCCCGCCTCCATTGCCGTTCGCGACAGGGAGCGCATCGCCGCGAAACCCGGCGCCGAAACCCCGACGATGACGGGCATGCTGGCCCGCCTGACGACCCGCTGAACGATCGCTGCCGCCTCCTCGGAATCGAGCTTGGGCGCTTCGCCCATAATGCCGAGGATGGTGAGTCCGTCGACGCCGCCGGCCTGGTAGAAGTCGACCATGCGGTCGATGGAATCGAAGTCCACGCGCCCGTCCACCTGGAACGGCGTCGGGGCGATGGCGAACACGCCCCGCGTCTTGCTGGTAACCGGCATTGGCATCGTCCTGGCGGTTTCGGCCGCACCGAACACGATGGTGCCGGGCATTGCAAGGGGTGGAGTTCGGGTTTGCGGGCAGGCGAGCTTGCGCGCGACCGCTACTTGGCGCGGCGCTCGGGCGAGGCCCGTCCTATGATCTCGTCGGTATTGGCAAGCAGCTTGTGGACGGCTTTCCTGGCGGCGCTCGGCCGCTGCAGGCGCACGCAGCGCTCGACCTCGTCATGCAGTTCCTGCGCGTAGAGCAGGTCGTTCACTTCACGGGTCACGAAGACGAACAGGTTCTCAAGTGCGGACTCGATCAGCACGCCGAGCGGTACAAGAAGCTCGTTTCCGGAAGCGCGCAGGATGGCGACGTGGAAGCGCGTGTCGGCTGCCGTGCGCATCGTCTGCGTCTGCGCGGTGCGCATGTCGCCGCAGGCGCGGCTGATCTCGACCATCTGGCGATCGCTGCGCCGCAGCGCGGCCAACGCCGTCGCTTCCGGTTCTATGATGTAGCGGAACTCCTGCACCGTGCGCAGGAAGCCCAGGCGGTCGGGCGAGGTGGCGTACCAGGACAGAACGTCTCGATCGAGCAGGTTCCACCGCTGACGAGGTTCCACGCGGCTGCCGATCTTGGGGCGCGAAACCAACAGGTTCTTCGCCATCAGCATTTTGATGGCCTCGCGGACGGCCGAGCGGCTGACGTTGAACGTTTGCGCCCATTTCTGCTCGTTGGGCAGGATCGAGCCCGGGGCGTAGTCGCCCCTGACGATACGCTGGCCGATCTCGGTCGCCACTGCGGCGTGAACGCTGCCGCTCAACGACGCGCGGGGAACCTGTTCCAGGACGGGGGTGCTCGCCGCCACGTCAGATCCTTCACTTTCGCCCCGCATGGTATTTCAGGAGTCCGTAATATGAGTCGTCAGCCCCCATAGCGGGCAGACACGAAAAGGGAAAGAGGCGCCCGCGTCGCGGGCGCCTCGAACCGGCGCCTACTTTTGGATGCAGGTGTCGGTCGTGTCCTTGGTGCACTCGTCGAGGCCGGTGAACACCGGATCGTCGACGGGCTTGCCCTGGATCAGGTCGATCATGACGGTGGGCGCCTTGTAGCCCATTTCGAACGGACGCTGTCCGACGAGGGCCGTCACGAGGCCTTCCTTGGCGATCGCGACTTCGTCGCCGATGGTGTCGGCGGCGCCGATGACGAACTCGTTGGCGGCGATCTTGTCAGCCAGCGGCTTGAACAGGTCGCGATAGGGCTGCGGAGCGCCGAACAGCGGCCAGCCGCCCATGATTCCGAAGCCGAGCAGGTCGGGGTTGGCCGCCATGATGTCGGTCATCGCCTGCACGCCCTTGGCACCGTCGTCATTGGTGAACACGGGGCAGCCCGCCACTTCCGTCCAGCCGCCTTCGCCCTTCAGTTCGGCTAGACCTTCCTGGCCCGACAGTGCGTCACGCCAGCCCTGTGCGCGCCGCAGGATGTTGTCGGCGCCCGGATTGCCCTGGATGGAGCAGACCTTGCCACCCTTCGGCGCGGCCTTCTTCATGTATTCGCCGATGCGGTAGCCCATCAGGTAGTTGTCGGTGCCGAGATAGGTCTTGCGCAGAGCTGCGTCTTCCTTGGCGAGGTCGGCGTCGAGCGTCATCACCGGAATCGTGGGTGCCGCGGTCTTGATCGTCTGGGCGATCAGCTTGGCGTTCGAAGGAGAGATGGCGATCGCGACAGTGCTTGGCTTGCCCAGCATGTCCTGCACGATCTGTGCTTCACCGGCTTCGTCGGATGTCGAAGCGGGACCGGTGTAGAAGCATTCGAACTCGGAGTCCGCATTCTCCTTGTTCCACTTCTGGCAGCCTTGGTTGATCGCCTCGAAGAAGGGGTTGTCGAGACCCTTCACGACGATCACAAGCTGCTTCTTCTCCTGTGCGAGCGCCTGACCCGCGCTGATTGCCAGGGCCGCGGCCCCGATCATCAGTAGAAATTTCCTCATGACTTTCCTCCCATTGAACAAAGACGGACATGCCGCCACTGACGTCAACCCGGATAGTAGACTACGCGTGGATCATCCTTGGCGCGTTTGTAGTCCCAAGCCGAATCGACAAGCCTTTTGAGATCGTATTTCGGTTGCCAGTCCAGCAGATACCT
>JAEUMA010000401.1 GCA_016793565.1 Rhizobiaceae bacterium | reverse complement strand
GGACGCCGACAAGAAGGCGGACGAAGAGGAAGAGCTCGACGCCAGCAAGGTCTTCGCCAAGCTTTCGGCGCTGAAGGCGAAGACGCCGGAGGACGAGGAATAGTCCGGGCGGCAGGGTCGCGCCGGCTCAGGCCTTGCGCGCCCGCTCGGGGTCGGCGTGGCGCTCGCCACGCTCCATCTGGCGGTAGAAATCGGCAAGCTGCTTGCCGCGTTCGTGGCGGAATACCCGCCCGACCGGCGCGAGCGTGCCGATCCGGTCGATGCGGAAGGTGCGGAAATCCTCCCGCATCTCGCACCAGCCGACCAGCGTCCACACCTTGCCCCAGAACCAGAGGCCGAGCGGGCGCACGTCGCGCGCGGTTCCGTTTCCAGCCTCGTCGCGATAGTCGAGCGAAAGCACTTCCCGCTTCTCTATGGCGCGTTCGATCCGGTCGATCGCCGCGCGATCGGCGTCGGACACCACCCACATCGGCGCGTGGATCTCCGTGCGGGCGATCCGCGCCTTCTCCGATTCCGGCAGTACGGCGCCGATCTTGATCAGCGCCTCGTCGGCCGCCCGCGCCATGGCGGCGCCACCGAAGGCGCGCACCATGCGCGCGCCGGCCACCAGCGCCACGATCTCGTCACGCGTGAACATCAGCGGCGGAAGGTCGAAGCCTTCCCTCATGATGTAGCCGACGCCGGCCTCTCCATCGATGGGCACGCCCGTCGACTGAAGGTCGGCAATATCGCGGTAGATTGTGCGCTCCGACACTTCCAAAAGCTTGCCGAGCTTCTGCGCGGTGACCAGCCGGCCGCCGCGGAAGTGCTGGACGATCTGAAACAGCCTGTCTGCGCGCCGCATGGCTCAGCTCCGCAATCCCTCGCGCTTGCGCCGCTCGGCCACGAAGGCCGCGCCGAACGAGAGCCGACCGGTCGTCGGCGTGCCAGCATTCAGCACCCGCCAGAACGGCGTGATGTCGGTCTCCGGCACGCCGCGCCGCAACTGCTCGTGCGCGGCTTCCGCCACGGTACGCAGATGATAGCCCATGGTGACAGGGCAAGTCACCTCGGCGCCGTGCCGGGCGGCCAGTGCCAGCCGCAGCGCCGGCACGTCCATGTGCGAGCCGCTGGGAATGGTGCGGACGAAGTCGTCCACCTGGCGCGGCGTCGGCACCAGCATCGTCTGCCCCGCCACCACGTCGCCCATGGTTCTCGGCGCCGGCTTGATGCCGTTCGTGCCGGGAGTGTTCAACCGCTCCGTCCAATCCTTCACGCGTCCGCCCGGTGGTCTCGGTATCCACCGTCCCCTTCATCTGCTGCGCCAGCATGGCATCCCCCTCCTGACACCATTCTGTCAGGATGTTGCAGGAGGCGGGTGCTTGAGCGGGAGCAGGGCGCATCTGCGTCCCGCTCAGTCCCGCGCGCCGCCCATGAAGCGATCCGGCCAGCCGATGTCCTTGCGCAGCTCTTCCGGCAGCGAAGCCATAAGCCGCTCGGTCCGCACTTGGTTGCGGATCGTCTGCAGCTTGCCGGCATAGGTGCGCAGCGAAGTCAGCATGCTGGGTGAGAAGCGGGTCATGTTGAAGCCTCCTTGTGATCGTTGAGAAGGCATCATCGCACAGGGCTGCTGACAGCCCTTCGTCAGGAGGTCTTCGGCGGGACAAGATCGTTGAGCGGCAGACGGCCGACGTCTGCGTAGATGGTCTGGCCGGTGACGTAGCTCGCCTCGCTGGAAGCCTGGTACGCGGCGAT
>JAEUMA010000398.1 GCA_016793565.1 Rhizobiaceae bacterium | reverse complement strand
CGCTGGGCTTTGCCAACGGCGCCTTCGCCGTCGCGGCGATCGCGTCGATGATGGCGCTCGCCGGGGCTTCCGGTAGTGGGCGCGCCGGGCTGAGGATGGGTCTTTGGGGCGCTGCCCAGGGTATCGCCTTCGGTCTGGGCGGATTTGCCGGTACTGTTGCCGTCGACGTCATCCAGGCGCTGGGGGGGCCGGCCGCAGCCGCCTATGGCAGCGTGTTCCTTCTCGACGGACTATTGTTCCTGGCCGCCGCCGGCATCGCGCTGAGGGTCGCGCCGGCGCGCAGGTCGCGCCCCTCCGGGGAGGTCTATCCGGCTGCACTGCAGGCGGCCGAATGACGCCTCGACCGGCCCGCTACGATGTCGTCGTGGTCGGCGGCGGACCGGCCGGGGCGACCGCGGCGGGCGAACTGGCATCGGCCGGCCGCGGCGTTCTGCTCGTCGACCGCGCCGGCCGCATAAAGCCCTGCGGCGGCGCGATACCGACACGGCTCATCGACGAATTCGACATTCCGCACTCGATGCTGAAGGCGCGCATCCGCTCCGCGCGCATTTTCGCGCCATCGGGCAGGAGCGTGGACATGGCCATCGATGGCGGGTTCGTCGGCATGGTCGACAGGGAAGTCTTCGACCCGTGGCTTCGACAGCGCGCGGAGGCGCGAGGGACGGAACTTGTCGCGGCGCGTTTCGAGACGGCGTGCCCCGCTGAGGATGGGGGTGTCGAGATCGCGGTCGCCGGCGCGGACGGAATCTCGCGAACGATCCATGCGCGCGCCGTCATCGGGGCCGACGGCGCGAATTCCGCTGTCGGACGCGCGATGTTCGGCGCGGCGGCGCGATCGCCCTACGTCTTCGCCTACCACGAGATCGTCCGTTCGCCGCTCGGACGGCACGTGTCCTTCGAGCCGCAGAGGTGCGACGTCCACTACCGGTCGGAGGTCTCGCCAGACTTCTACGGCTGGGTCTTTCCGCACGGGGAGACGATCAGCGTGGGCGTTGGCAGCGCGGTGAAGGGTTTCGACCTCCGCAAGGCTGCGCGGACGCTGTGTGAGGAGGCGGCGCTGCAGGACCGCGAGGTGATCCGTCGCGAGGGCGCTCCGCTTCCGCTCAAACCGTTGCGCCGGTGGGACAACGGCCGTGACACGGTCCTCATCGGGGATGCGGCGGGTGTCGTTGCGCCGTCCTCCGGCGAAGGCATTTACTATGCCATGCTATCCGGCCGCTTGGCGGCGGAAGCCGTCCACGCGTTCCTGGCGACGGGCAACGTGGCCGAACTGGCCCGGCCTCGCAGGCGGTTCATGCGCCAGCATGGGCTGATTTTCGCGATGCTGGGGTTCATGCAGGGGTTCTGGTACCGCAATGACAAGCGCAGGGAGCGCTTCGTGGCGATCTGCCAAGATCGCGATGTGCAACGCCTCGTCTGGGAATCCTATTTGAGCAAGCGCCTGGCCTATGCCGATCCGCTGACGCATATGCGCGTCGTCGCCAAGGACATCGGGCACGTCGTGCGGATGGCCTTCTCGTGACGGCTGAAACGAGCATGTGCCGCCTCCGTGCCTGACGCGATAGCCGAACTCGTCTCCGACGGCACGGTGACGACCATAGCACTGGCGGTACTCGGACTGGAGCTGGTCTGCATCCTGGTGCGGAGACGCAGGACCCGATCGGGCTTTTTTCAAGGTCTGACGAACGTCGCGGCGGGCGCTTGCCTCGTGCTGGCCCTCCGCTCAGCTCTCATGCAGTCGCCACCGGAGATCGTCGCTGTCTGGCTTGGCCTGGGGCTCATCGCCCATCTTGGTGAGATCGCCGCGCGCTATCTGACGAAACCGTGACGCGACCGGCTACGATGTGCCCGGCCCTGGGGCGTCCCGGGCCCATGGCCGCAGCGATCCGTGCTAGCGCATAGGTTGCGCATACAGGCCGTTGTTTGCATGGATTTGGCCATTTCTCTTCTTTCGACGAAGGGTCCACCGCTCTCGCAACCGCCTGCGCCATCGGCGACGTCATCCGATCGGGTGGAACCGTTTCAAAGCGCCCTTTGCGAATGACGAAGCATCGCAGGATACGATCCTCACCACCACAAGCGCGGCGGAGCCGTGTGAAGCGAGTGCTGGCGCCACGTCGAGGACGGTTAGCACGTCGCCGGCAATTTTGAACTCCATGGGCTCGGCTATCGAGACTGCCGCGAACGAACGACGGCTTTCGGGAACGGTGGCAGGCGCATCGAACGGCAACAATGGGGGCGCATTGCCGCAGTCAGTCGTCACGCATCCAAACGTCCGCTTCTAGGCGAAGGCAAAATGTGCCTGAATGTCCGCGATTAGGGCGCATTGCTGCCGTTCTGTGTTGATCAGCAGCTCAGGCGACCCTTCGCGCGTCGAACGTATTTCCTGACCTACGTCGACTTTGCGCTGGACTTCAGCGGCAAGGGAAGCGTGGTACGACCTCTTATGAGCAGGTGGCCATGGCAAGGGATCGGCAGCGGAAGAGGGTAGAGACCCGAGATTTGGTTCTCGAAGCCCTGGACCAAGTGGAACACGAGCTTCGCCATCTGCAAGGTCTCCTGGTCGCGCTTCGCGCCTTGGGCGAGACAGCTGACTCGGTCGAGCCGATTGCGCTGGCATCGCTTGGTCGCGCCGGGTGTGAGACGTTCGTGTCGTTCTTGCAGGCCTACGAAGCGGCCGCTGCTGCGGCGCGGCTTGGCAAGAATACAGGATTTTGATCGGTCGCTGGACTTCCAGT
>JAEUMA010000047.1 GCA_016793565.1 Rhizobiaceae bacterium | reverse complement strand
GGCGCTGGCTTTCATACTCGCGTTCGAGCGGTCGCAGCTTTCGCGTATCAATCCGCCAGCTTGACGCTGGCGACCTTCAGCGGGTCGCCGTTCTCGTCCTTGAGCAGTGCGTTGATGCGCTCGCGTTCTTTCTTGAACAGGTCCAGGTCCTTGCCCTGAAGCGACTTGCCGCCCGGCAGGCGCACCCGCATGGGGTCGACTTTGGTGCCGTTCACGATCAGCTCGTAGTGAAGGTGATTGCCGGTGGAGAGGCCGGTTGTACCGACATAGCCTATGATCTGACCCTGCCGGACCCTGGCGCCCGGCTTGATGCCTTTGGCGAAGGCGCTCTGGTGATTGTAGGAGGTTTCGTAGCCGTTGGGGTGGCGGATGATCGTCTGCCGGCCGTAGCCGCCGGCCCACCCCGCCTTCTCCACGATGCCGCTGCCGGCGGCGATGATTGGCGTTCCGCGCGGAGCGGCCCAGTCCACGCCTGTATGCATGCGGACATATCCCAGCACCGGGTGACGGCGGCCGCCGAACCCGGAACGGAACTTGCCGTTGGGCACCGGGTTGCGCAGCAGGAACTGGCGCGAACTGCGGCCTTCCTCGTCAAAATAGTCGACGGAACCGTCATTCATCTGGAAGCGGTAGAATGCCTTCAGCCCGCCGGCGAAATTCGCTGAAACATAGAGCAGTTCCGACGAGTCCGTCATAGCGCCCTGGTCGTCGGGCTGGCTGAACAGGACGTCGAGGCGATCCGAAGGGTTCAGTCGCGACTGGAAATCGACGGAAGAAGCCAGCAGGCGAATCAGCTGGCCCGTCGCCTGCTTCGACAGGCCGTACGAATAGGCGGCCTGGTAGATGCCGTCATAGACGCTGGGCAGGTTGCCGCGAACGACGACCGGGCCGGTGTCGTCGAATGCCGAGGCGAGCTCCGGATTCGGCTCGGGCTCGGCGCCGGGCACATATTGGTCGCGGTCGTTGACCGCGATGGTGACGATGTGCTGCGAGCGGTCGTAGACGCTGGTGCGCACGATGCGCGCCCGCTCGCCGCGCACCGACAGCCCGACGCGAAGCACGGTGCCGGCCTTCAGAGTGCTGGCATTGAGAAGCTTGGATATGGCTTCCGTCATGCCCAGCGCGTCGGGGCCGGAATAGCCCGATTCGGCCAGCGCCTCGCCGACGTCGCGGTCCCGTGAGAACGGGATGATTTCCTCGGCGAAGGACAACGTGTCGTCGTCCATATCCTCGCGGGCGGCGACCGACACGTTCTCCGGCACGATGCGCACGCCATAAGAAGCGGCGAGGGTGTCGGTCGAAAGAGAATCGCCGAAGCGCTGCGGGTCGAGGTAGTGGAGCGCGGCCGTCTGAACCGCGCCGTCAGTGAGCACCGACGCTGTGCTGCGCACGACCTGCTCCACCTCGTCCGCGGAAAGCTGGCTGGCTTCGTCGAATGCTGCCGTTTCGATCGGGAAATCCACGGTCTTGAGGCTCATCTCGCTCTCGACCTTGGTGCCGTAGATGAGCCCGCTCGCCGCGGCGGGCGCCGGCTCGGCCGCGCTGTCGTCGGCGACGACGTCGAGAGGGTCGAATGGCGGGTAGCTGCGGACCGATTTGTGCCCCGCAGCTAGCGCCATCTTCACTTCCATCAGCGGCATGGTGCGGATCACCTCGCGGTCGCCGTCGCGGCTGACCACCGAGGCCTCCATTCTCCTGCGGTCGGTCGCCTTGGCGACCTTGCGGATGGCCGCGAGCCGGGTCGTCTTGGCGTTGGCGCCGGATTCGCCGTCGTCGGCGACGGCGGCGAGTTGGGCGACTTCGGGTGGCGTTGCTAGCTGCTCGCGCCCGTCGAGGGCGGCCATCAATGCGACGCCCATCAGCACGCTCGACGTGACGCCCGTCAGGAAAGTACCGGAAAGCCAGCGGGCCGAAACCTCGCGCCGATCGGGTGGACCGCTGCGCCCGTCCGCAACGAGCGGCGGCTCGTTACCGAGATCGGCTATGGTCGAGTCGGTGTCTTGCATCCGGGATGTTCGGAGTCTTGT
>JAEUMA010000346.1 GCA_016793565.1 Rhizobiaceae bacterium | reverse complement strand
TCCTCCTGCCGCGCGTGATGAGCCTGATCCGGCCCGGTCGCTGCGCGGTGCTGGCGCCGACCTATGCCGAGCATGGGCGGGCGGCCGCGATCGCCGGCCACGCTGTGAGCGAGGTGGCGGCGTTCGAAGCGCTGGCCGATCACGATCTGGCAGTCGTGGTGAACCCCAACAATCCGGACGGCAGGCTGATTCCGGTTGAGACGCTGGCAGAACTCGCCCGCCATCTGGCGGCGCGCGGCGGGCTCTTGGTGGTCGACGAAGCCTTCATGGATGTCGGCCCGCCGGCGGCCGGCTTCGGCCCAATGGCGGCCGAGGCGGGAGCGATCGTGCTCCGGTCGTTCGGGAAGTTCTTCGGCCTCGGAGGCGTGCGCCTCGGATTCGCTGCTGGACGCGCCGACTTGATGGCACAACTGGACCGGCAACTCGGCCCATGGGCCGTCTCGGGCGCGGCGATCGAAATCGGCGTTCGGGCGCTTGCCGACCAGGCCTGGCAAGACGACATGCGGCGCAAGCTGGAGACGGAGGCAGCAAGGCTCGACGTGAAGCTTGCCGCCGCCGGCGTCGCGCCGGTCGGTGGAACCAGTCTCTTCAGGCTGGTCCGCACGCCGGCCGCACCGGAGCTCTTCCGCCGGCTGGGCGAGTCGGGGATCTACGTTCGACGATTCGGCGACCGTCCGACCGATCTGCGCTTCGGCCTGCCGGGCGATGAGGCGCAATGGCAAAGGCTTTCGGCGGCCCTGGACGGATGGCGCGCGGGGCGGGTCGCGAACAAAAAGGTCGCCGCATCATGATCCATGTCTGCTCCCTGGCCAAAGTCCCCGACGTCGTGCAGGCTTCGGGCGCAAGGCATCTGCTTTCGCTGCTGGCGGAGGGCACGGCGATGACAAGGCCCCCGGCGATTTCGGCCGATCGCCACCTGCTGCTCAGCCTGCACGACATCGCCGAGGCCCGCGAAGGCATGACGCCGCCCGGCGAGGCGCATGTCCGCTCGCTGCTCGATTTCGCCGGCGCATGGGACCGGCGCACGCCGCTCGTTGTCCATTGCTATGCGGGCATCAGCCGCTCGACGGCGTCCGCCTATATCATCGCGGCGGCGCTTTCGCCCGGCCGCGACGAGTTCGAATTGGCCGCTACGCTTCGCCGCCTGTCGCCTTCTGCGACGCCCAATCCGCGACTGATCGCGCTCGCCGACGCGGTGCTGGAGCGTGACGGGCGCATGGTGGCGGCCATCCACGGCATCGGCCGCGGCGCCGATGCCTTCGAGGGAACGCCATTCGTTCTTCCGCTGGAGCCTTGAGCCGCTACGCGAGGTAATCGCCGAGCCGCAGCGCCCGCACGTCCCGCAACAGGCCGATGAAGCCGTCCGCCTGGTATTCCGCCGTCAGACGACCCTTCTCGGCGGTCGCGATGGACGCGTCTCCGACCACGCCATGCGCGTTGAGGTCGGAAGCGATCCAGGCGAAGGCGTGCGTGCCGGTGTGGCGCAGGAGCGAAAAATCCTTCTCCGCCTGCACCACCCTGGACACGAAGTTCTGGGCCTGCGTCATGTCGACCAGGTCGGGCCGGAAATGCAGCATCAGCGACGTCTCGACGTCGCCGCCATGGATGCCGTGACGGTCCTCGAGCTCGGTGTACATGCCGGCCGGGCGTCCGAAGCGCTGCCAGCTCGTCTTCACCGACAGCATCTTTTCTCGCACGCGCAGTTCGCGCGAGACGATGCCCATGATCTCCTCATTGCCGCCGTGCGAATTGACGATGACGAGTTTTCGCACTCCGGCGCGGGCGATGGAGATGCCGAGCTCGGTCCACGCCTCGATCAGTACGGCCGGCGGCAGCGTCAGCGTACCCGGCGCGTGGACATGCTCGTTTGATTTGCCGACCGCCTGCACCGGCAGGATGCGGATGTCGAGATCAGCCGGCAGCCGGGCAATCACCGTTTCCAGCATGCCGTTCATGATCGTGGTGTCGGTGGAGACGGGCAGATGCGGCCCGTGCTGCTCGATCGCGGCCACCGGCAGCACGGCGATCGTCGCCTGCGCGTCGATCGAGGCGTATTCGGTCGTGCGGTAGTCGCCCCACCATACGCGTCTTCTGGTCATCAGATGGAGACTCCGTGAAGGTTTGCCTGAGGCGCTTTTACTCCGTCACACCCCCCTCTGTCCTGCCGGACATCTCCCCCGCAAGGGGGGAGATTGGCTATCATCGCCCCTTTCGCCAATCGCCCACGTTGAAGAACAGGGCGCCGGGCAGAAGCTGCTAGTCTCTCCCCTTGCGGGGGGGAGAGATGTCCGGCAGGACAGACCGGGGCGCGCAGGATCGCGGCGTTGGAAGTGGTCACCGCGAAAACCTCGCCACCAAAGCGAGACCAATCACCCCGCTGCGATCACCTCGACCTCGACCTTGAACTCCGGCCGGGCGAAACCGGAGACGATCATCAGCGTCGAGGCGGGATAGGGCTCCGCGAAAAGGCTATCGCGCACATCCATGTAGGCCCGCAGGTGCGCCCGGTCGGTGACGAAGGCGTTGATGCGCAGCACGTTGTCCAGGGTCATCCGCGCCTCCGCCAGGATGGCGGCGATGTTGGCGAAGCAGAGTTGCGCCTGAGCGCCGGCGTCTTCCGGAACGCTCTCGTCGGGGCCGATGCCGAGCTGGCCTGAGCAGACCACCAGCCGCTGGCCAGGCGGCACCTCGACGCCATGGCTGTAGCGGGCGAAGGGCGGGCGGATCGAGGCGGGCGACAGCGGTCTCTTCATCCAGCCAGCGTAGCGGGTTCACAACGCCGTTCAAGTCGGTGGGCGAAGCCGCGGCATGCATGGACAGCGGCCTGGAAAATAGGCACGATGCCGGGCAGGAAAGCACGCTTGCCGGGCAGAGTGGGTGCTTGTCGCTGCTTTAGCATGCCTGGTCGTTGGCATGTGTCTTGCTTCGGAAGCCTAAAGAATCGTCCGCGCGACGACGCGGCAAACAGAGGGTGGTGTCGATGAAGAACTTCCTGAAAATCTCGGCTGGTGCTCTTGCCCTGACGGTGGCCGGGTCTCTCGCGGCCTCCGCCGCCGAAAAGGTCACCTTCGGCACCAACTGGCTCGCCCAGGCTGAGCACGGCGGCTACTACCAAGCCGTGGCCGACGGTACCTATGCCGCCTGCGGCCTCGACGTGACCATCATGCAGGGCGGGCCGCAGGTTTCGGGCCGGCCGCTGCTGCTCGCCGGCAAGATCGAGTTCTACATGGGCGGCAACATGCTGCAGGCCTTCGATGCCGTGCAGCAGAACATTCCGCTGCGCGTGGTGGCCGCCTCCTTCCAGAAGGAGCCGCAGGTCATCATGTCCCATCCGGGCGAGGGGCTCGACAAATGGGAAGATCTGAAGAATGCCGACCAGTACATCATCGGCGACGAAGGTTTTCAGAGCTTCTTCCAGTGGATGGCGACCGAGTTCGGCTTCGATCCGGCCAAGCGCGTGCCCTACACGTTCAACCCGGCCCCCTTCATCGCGAACAAGAAGTCGATCCAGCAGGGTTATGTGACTTCCGAGCCCTTCGCGGTGGAGAAGGAAGGCGGCTTCGTGCCCAACCAGTTCCTGCTCGCCGACTACGGTTTCGACACCTATTCGACCACAATCGAAGCGATGCAGGACACGATCGACAAGCGTCCGGAGGTGGTCAAGTGCTTCGTCGATGGCTCGGCCAAGGGCTGGTACAACTATCTCTACGGCGACAACGCCGCCGCCAACGCCGCCATCAAGAAGGACAACCCGGACATCACCGACGAGCAGATCGCCGTCTCGATCGAGCAGAGGAAAAAGTTCGGCATCGTCGATTCCGGCGACACCGAGAAGATGGGCATCGGCGCCATGACCGACGCGCGCATGCAGAGCTTCTACGACAAGATGGTCAAGGCCAAGGTCGCGCCGGCCGGCATCGACATCAAGAAGTCCTACACGCTGGACTTCGTGAACCAGGGCGTCGGGCTCGACCTTAAGAAGTAGCGGTCCGGATGCTCCAGCAGGCGGCAGCGGGAGCGCAGCCATCAACGGCAAGGGAGGGCGAACCCCTGCTGGAACTGCGCTCCGTCGGCAAGACGTTCTCGAACGGCGTGACCGCGCTGCAGGGCGTCGACCTGTCGATCCGGCAGGGCGATTTCCTCAGCCTGCTCGGGCCTTCGGGCTGCGGCAAGTCGACGGCGCTGAGGCTGATCGCGGGATTGTCGTCGCCTACATCGGGCACGATCGACTGGCGCAGGGCATCCGGCGCCGAACTGGGCTTCGTCTTCCAGGAGCCGACGCTGCTGCCTTGGGCTAATGTGTTCGACAATGTCTGGCTGCCGCTGAGGCTGCGCGGGGTGCCGCGCGCCAAGGCGGCGGGCGCGATCGCCGAAATGCTGGAGCGCGTACGATTGACCGGTTTCGAGCAGGCGGTGCCGCGCGAGCTTTCCGGCGGCATGAAGATGCGCGTGTCGATCGCGCGAGCGCTGGTGACCCGGCCGCGCGTGCTGCTCATGGACGAGCCGTTCGCGGCGCTGGATGAGATCACGCGCTTCCGCCTCAACAACGACCTGCTGGAACTTTGGAACGACGAGCGCTTCACGGTCATCTTCGTAACGCATTCGGTGTTCGAGAGCGTGTTTTTGTCCAACCGGATCGTCGTGATGGCGGCGCGGCCGGGCCGCGTGTTCGAGGAGGTCGACATAGAGGCGCCATATCCGCGCGACGAGGCGTTCCGTACCTCGTCCGACTATGCGCATCTGTGCCGGCGCACTTCCGACGTGCTTGCCGCCGCCATGCATTCGGCGGGAAAAGCTGGCCAGGGCGGTTCCCTCCATGACGGTCATTGAGATGCCGCCGGCTGTCGTGCCGCTCGACGCCGAGGAAGCGCGACGGCAGCGCGCGGAACGGCTGGAGCGCGTCGGCCGCTGGCTGCTGCCGATCGCCATCATGTGCCTGGCGATCTGGCTGTGGGACCGCATCTGCGTGTGGAACGAGATTCCGCGCTATATCCTGCCGCGCCCCGGCGAGGTGCTCGACACGCTGATCAAGGACGCGCCGCTGCTGTTCTCCTCACTGCTGGTGACGCTGAAGATCACCTTTCTCGGGCTGCTGCTGGCGATGATCGGCGGCGTCGGGCTTGCCGTGCTTTTCGCGCAGTCGAAATGGGTGGAGATGTCGTTTTTCCCGTTCGCGATCGTTCTGCAGGTCACGCCGATCGTGGCGATCTTTCCGCTGATCAACATCTATGTCGACAACCAGACCGCCAAGCTTTTGCTATGCGCCTGGATCGTCGCGTTCTTCCCGATCCTGTCCAACACGACACTTGGCCTGAATTCCGTCGACCGCAACCTGCTCGACCTGTTCAAGCTCAACGGCGCCACCCGCTGGCAGCAGCTCTGGATGCTGCGCCTGCCGGCGGCGATGCCCTATTTCCTCGGCGGGCTGAAGATCGCCGGCGGCCTGTCGCTGATCGGCGCCGTCGTCGCCGAGTTCGTGGCCGGCGCCGGTGGGCAGTCGTCGGGGCTTGCCTCGCGCATCATCGAAGCCGGCTACCGGCTCAACGCGCCGCGGCTGTTCGCAGCGCTGATCCTGATCTCCTTCACCGGCATCGTCATCTTCCTGATCATGACCCTCGTCTCCCATCTGGTGCTGCGCAACTGGCACGAAAGCGCGCTGAGGCGGGAGCGGTGATTTTGATGCCCGGTCCATTCGATCGGACTTCGGGGGTGGCTTTCCTTCGCACCCCCCTCTGGCCTGTCGGCCATCTCCCCCACAAGGGGGGCGCTT
>JAEUMA010000320.1 GCA_016793565.1 Rhizobiaceae bacterium | reverse complement strand
GATACCGAGACCGCCTTGTTCTTGACGTTGCGCGGCGACGGCACCAGCGACACCTGCACGTCGCTCGCAGCGATGCCGTTCAGCAGCGCCACGTTCTTCGCGGCCTTGGTCATGTCCGTCTCGGACTTCGTCTTGTCGTAGGCGATGGCACCCGCATAGGAGGCCAGATCGGCGGCGCGCTGGTTTTCCACGCGCTTCAGGAGGGCGTCGCCATATTCGGCCACGAGGGCGGCCGTCCCTATGATGACGGGAAGTGAAAGTGCGCTGAGGATCAGCACGTTTCCGTCGCGGTTGCGCGCAAAGCGCTGCACCGCTCGCAGGATCTGCAAACCGTGGAACATGATCTTACCCAAGCCCCGTCGGCTGGACATATGGGCCGACACCTTGGCGTAGGACTTCACACGTTAAGATTTGGTGATTCGCTTAGGGCCGGCCTTGTCTCGAGCGGCGGCTCCGGGCGGGTTGGCCGATGGCCGGGAATGCCTCTTTTCCGGGTTTTTGCGCGCACTCTGTCAACGAACGGCCGTCTCCGTGCCGTCTAAGGCAGGTGGTGCTGAGGTCGGATTCGTTAACGTATTGGTGAATCCTTCGTTAGCTGTGCGTCCGGAATCGGCGCGCCTCTTTCGCATATGCGAAAAAACCTGTAAGAGCCGCCGCGACAAAGGCCCGCTCTGTCGGTGTGGCCGCAATTCCCGAGACCGGTATATGAAGCTCCGAAACATCGCGATCATCGCGCACGTCGACCATGGCAAGACCACGCTGGTGGACGAACTCCTCAAGCAGGCGGGATCGTTCCGCGAGAACCAGCGCGTCGCCGAGCGCGCGATGGACTCGAACGACCTAGAGAAGGAACGCGGCATCACCATTCTCGCCAAGGCCACCTCGGTCGAGTGGAAGGACACCCGCATCAACATCGTCGACACGCCCGGCCACGCCGATTTCGGCGGCGAGGTGGAGCGAATCCTGTCGATGGTGGATTCGGCCATCGTTCTCGTCGACGCCGCCGAAGGCCCGATGCCGCAGACCAAGTTCGTCGTCGGCAAGGCACTCAAGGTCGGCCTCAAGCCCATCGTGGTGATCAACAAGATCGACCGGCCCGATGCGCGCCACGTCGAGGTCGTCAACGAGGTGTTCGATCTGTTCGCGGCGCTGGACGCCACCGACGAGCAGCTCGACTTCCCGATCCTCTACGGATCCGGACGCGACGGCTGGGTCTCCGAGAATCCCGAAGGCCCCAAGGACCAGAAGCTCGCGCCGCTGTTCGACCTCATCGTCAGGCATGTGCCCGCGCCTACGGTGCATCCCGGTCCGTTCCGCATGATCGGCACGCTGCTGGAAGCGAACAACTTCCTCGGGCGCATCATCACCGGCCGGATCGAGAGCGGCAGCCTGAAGCCCAACCAGGCCGTCAAGGTGCTGGCGCGCGACGGCTCCGTGGTCGAAACCGGCCGCGTGTCGAAGATCCTCGCCTTCCGCGGCCTCGAACGCCAGCCGATCGACGAGGCGCAGGCGGGCGACATCATCGCCATCGCCGGCCTGTCGAAGGGCACCGTCGCCGACACGTTCTGCGACCCGGCCGTGACCGAGCCGCTGCAGGCGCAGCCGATCGATCCGCCGACGGTCACCATGTCCTTCCTGGTCAACGATTCTCCGCTCGCCGGCACCGAGGGCGACAAGGTGACCAGCCGCGTCATCCGCGACCGCCTGCTGCGCGAGGCCGAAGGCAACGTCGCGCTAAAGATCGAGGAGTCGGCCGACAAGGATTCCTTCTATGTCTCCGGCCGTGGCGAACTGCAGCTCGCCGTGCTGATCGAGACCATGCGCCGCGAGGGCTTCGAGCTCGCCGTGTCGCGTCCGCGCGTTGTGATGCAGAAGGACGAGAGCGGCGAGACGCTGGAGCCGGTCGAGGAGGTCGTCATCGACGTTGACGAGGAGCATGCCGGCGTCGTCGTGCAGAAGATGAGCGAGCGCAAGGCCGAGCTGGTCGAACTGCGCTCCTCCGGCGGCAATCGCCAGCGCCTGGTGTTCTATGCCCCGACGCGCGGCCTGATCGGCTACCAGTCGGAACTCTTGACCGACACCCGCGGCACCGCGGTCATGAACCGCCTGTTCCACGCCTACGAGCCCTACAAGGGCGAACTGCCGGGCCGTACCAACGGCGTGCTGATCTCCAACGAGGCCGGCGAGTCGGTGGCGTATGCGATGTGGAACCTCGAGGATCGCGGCCCGATGGTGATCGACGCGGGCGTCAAGGTCTACCAGGGCATGATCATCGGCATTCACAGCCGCGACAACGATCTCGAAGTCAACGTTCTCAAGGGCAAGAAGCTCACCAACATACGCGCCGCCGGCAAGGACGAGGCCGTGCGGCTGACGCCGCCGATCCGCATGACGCTGGAGCGCGCCCTGGCCTGGATCCAGGACGACGAACTGGTCGAGGTGACGCCGAAATCGATCCGGCTGCGCAAGCTGCACCTCGATCCCAACGACCGCAAGAAGTTCGAGAAGCAGAGACTGTCCGGCGCCGCCTGACCCTAGGCGGCGGGCGCCTTCGAGACGACCGGACTCGAGGCCGGCTCGACGGGTTGGAACGGTTGTGGCAGAAGCGGCAGGTGGAAATCACCGGGTTGCCGCCATGGACGTCGCTTCGCTGCTCATCTTCGCCGGCACGCTGATGGTCGCGGCCGGTTCGCCTGGGCCCTCGATTGCCGCGCTCGTTGCGCGGGTGCTCAGCAAGGGCCTGGCCTCGGTGCTGCCGTTCCTGCTCGCCATGTGGATCGGCGAGGCGATCTGGCTCGCTCTCGCCGTGTTCGGCCTGGCCTTCGTTGCCCAAAGCTTCCATCTCGTTTTCCTGGCGCTGAAATGGGCGGGCGTCGCCTATCTGGCCTTCCTGGCCTGGAAGATGTGGACGGCGCCGGTCGGCGCGGTTGCCGGTGCGTCGGCCCTGCCAGAAGCGGAATCGCCGCTGCGCCTTTTTCTCGCCGGTCTGGCCGTCACGCTCGGCAACCCCAAGATCATGATGTTCTATCTGGCCCTTCTGCCGACCATCATCGACCTTGCCTCGGTGACCCTGCTCGGATGGGCCGAGCTGACCGTCACGATGATGCTGGTTCTGATCGCGGTGGATCTTGCCTGGGCGCTGGCGGCATCGTGGGCGCGGCGCCTGCTGAAGAACCAGCGCGCGCTGCGCGCGGCGAACCGCCTCAGCGCCGCGACGATGGCCGGCGCCGCGGCCGCCATAGCCACCCGCTGAGCTGCCGGCGCCAATGACACGCTGAGCGAGATGCGCGCGCTGCTCATCCTCATCGCCTTCCTCGGCGGCTTCGTCGCAGGCTGCGTGGCGGCGATCGCCGCCGGCCTGCTCTATATCGAATGGGCAGGTGTTTTCGACCGCGACGGCGGCCTCTCCATGGGCATCATCTTCACCATTGGCCCGCTCGCGGGGCTGATCGCTGGTTTGGCATCCGCGGCGCTGGCCGCGCGGCGGCTGATGCGCAAAACCGTCTAACGCCTGTCATGTTCGCCCCGCAGATGCGTCTGCACGCGGCTCGCCAAAGCAGGCCGTTCTGATACGATGATCAAAAAACAGGCAGGCGGGAGGATGGTTATGACCGCACGAGACGGGTCCGGCCCGAAGACGAAGAACGTTGGCGCGAAGCGCCATCCCAAGCTTCGCGACCTGCTCTTCGCCGGCGTTCCCGCCGAAGACACCGCGCCTTACGCGCAGGAGGCACTGCAGGCCGCGGCGGACATCGTCGGCGAGGTGCTTTCCCGCCACAGGCGTGGCGATGCGCTGGTCGACGTCGAGAGCCGTGGCGCGATCATGCGTCAGGGACGGCCGGTCACGCTGATCACCGTCGTCAACGACAACATGCCTTTCCTGTTCGATTCCGTCATGGGCGAGATTTCGGAGACCATCGGCGAGCCGCTGTTGGCCACGCATCCCGTCGTCTTCGCCAGGCACGGCGCCAAGGGCATCGAGCAGATCGTTGGGGACGGCGACGCGGGCCGGAGCGGCTCCGACATCGACCGCGTCAGCCTGATCCACGTTCATGTAAACGCGATTTCCCCCGAGGAGGCGGACGCGCTGGCGGCCAGGCTCGGCGCCGTCCTGACCCAGGTTCGCCGCGCCGTGCACGACTGGAAGAAGATGCTGGCACGGCTGGACAAGGCGATCTCGCAGTACCGCTACGCCACAGTGCCTCTCGATCCCGCCGCCGTGGCCGAGGCCGTCGCCTTCCTCGAGTGGCTGCGCGACGACAATTTCACCTTTCTCGGCATGCGCGAATTCGACTATTCGGGCGGAGAGAAGAGCGGCGCGCTGACGCGCTCGAAGAAGCCCGGCCTCGGCATCCTGGCCGATCCGCAGGTGCGCGTGCTGCGCCGCGACGCGGAGGAGCCGACGACGCCGGAGGTCCGCGCCTTCCTGCACGGGCCGGACCCGCTGATCGTCACCAAGGCCAACGCCAAGTCGGTGGTTCATCGCCGCGCCTATCTCGACTATGTCGGCGTCAAGAAGTTCGACGGCGACGGCGCGCTGTGTGGAGAACTGCGCATCGTCGGCCTGTTCACCTCGACGGCCTACACCCGCTCGGTCCTGCGCATCCCCTACGTCCGTTCCAAGGCCGAGGCCGTCATCGCCAAGTCGGGCTTCGACCAGGCCGACCATTCCGGCAAGGCGCTGATCAACGTGCTGGAGAGCTATCCGCGCGACGAATTGTTCCAGATCGCAGCGCCGCTGCTGCGCAAGCACGCCATGACGGTGCTCGGCCTTTTGGAGCGGCCGCGCGTACGCGCGCTGGTGCGCGTCGACCAGTTCGACCGTTTCGTGTCGGTGATCGTCTTCGTGCCGCGCGACCGCTACGACAGCATCGTTCGCGAGAAGATCGGCGCCTACCTGAAGACCGCCTTCCACGGACGCGTCTCCGCCTATTACCCCGCCTTCCCCGAAGGCGGGCTGGCGCGCGTCCATTTCATCATTGGCCGCTCGGGAGGCCGAACACCCAAGGTGGACCCGGCCGACATCGAGACGGCGGTGCGCGCCATCGTCCGCACCTGGGAGGACGCATTGCGCGAGGAGGCCGCGTCTTCCGGCGTGGCGCACGCAGCCGTGGCACTGGCGGCCAGCTTCCCGGAGAGCTATCGCGGCAGCTTCACGCCGGCCGAGGCGCTGGTGGACGCCGGCCGCATCGCCGCGCTCGACGCCGACGAACCCATCGCGATCGACTACTACCGCCCGCCCAGCCAGGGCGAGAACGGTGCGGCGCTGAAGATCTACCATTTCGGCAGCCCCGTCGCCCTCTCCCGCCGGGTTCCCGTCCTCGAGAACATGGGCTTCCGCGTCATCAGCGAGCGCACTTTCGGAATCGGCGCCGACACCGAGCGACCATTGTTCGTCCACGACATGGTGCTGGAGAGCGCGGCCGGCAAGCCGGTCGATCTGGCCGCCGACGGCGCTCTTTTCGAACGCGTCTTCCTATCGGTATGGCGCGGTGAATCCGACGACGACGGCTTCAACGGACTGGCCTTGGCCGCTGGGCTCGAGGTCGGGGCCATCGGCGTCCTGCGCGCTTATGGCCGCTATCTCCAGCAGGCGGGCATTCCGCAGAGCCAGGGGTTCATCTCCGGCGTGCTCAACCGCTATCCCCAGATCGCCCGCGCTCTTTACGCGCTGTTCGTCGCCCGGCTGGATCCGGACGCCGGCGCCGAGGCGCAAGCAGGACAGATTGAGGCATCCATCAAGGAGGCGCTCGAAAAAGTGCCCAGCCTCGACGACGACACCATCGTGCGGCGCATCATGAACCTGGTCGGCGCGACGCTGCGCACCAACTATTTCGTTGCCGCGAAGGACCGCCCGGGCACCTCGCTCGCCATCAAGCTGGATTCCCGCTCCATCGGCGGCCTGCCCGAGCCGCGCCCATGGCGCGAGATCTTCGTCTACGGCCCCGAAGTCGAGGGCGTTCACCTGCGCTTCGGACCGGTCGCGCGCGGCGGCCTGCGCTGGTCGGACCGCGCCCAGGACTACCGCACCGAGGTACTGGGGCTGGTTAAGGCGCAGCAGGTCAAGAACGCCGTCATCGTGCCGGTCGGCGCGAAGGGCGGCTTCTTCCCCAAGCGCCTACCGGCCGGCGGCAGCCGCGACGCCGTCTTCGCGGCGGGCACCGGCGCTTACGTGAACTTCGTGTCCAGCATGCTTTCGATCACCGACAACCTCAGCGGCGACACGATCGTCCCGCCGGCCGGCGTCGTGCGCCACGATGGCGACGACCCATATTTCGTTGTCGCCGCAGACAAGGGCACCGCCACTTTCTCCGACACGGCCAATGCGATCAGCGCGAAATACGGCTTCTGGCTCGACGACGCCTTCGCCAGCGGCGGCTCTGCCGGCTACGACCACAAGACGATGGGAATTACCGCGCGCGGCGCGTGGGAGGCGGTCAAGCGCCATTTCCGCGAGATGAACCGCGACATCCAGGCATCGCCCTTCACCGTCGTCGGCGTCGGCGACATGTCCGGCGACGTATTCGGCAACGGCATGCTTCTGTCGCCGGAAATCCGGCTGATCGCGGCCTTCGACCACCGCGACATCTTCATCGATCCGCAGCCCGATCCGCAGGTTTCGATGGCCGAGCGTGCACGCCTCTTCGCCCTGCCGCGCTCGAGCTGGCAGGATTACGACGCCGCCAAATTGTCGAACGGCGGCATCGTCGTCTCGCGCAGCCAGAAATCGGTGACGTTGCCACTGGCATCGGCCGAGGCGATCGGCCTCGGCAAGACGGAGGCTACGCCGGCCGAGATCATCAGCGCGATCCTGAAATCGCCGGTGGACCTGCTCTGGTTCGGCGGCATCGGTACCTACGTCAAGGCCTCGACCGAGACGCATGCCGACGTCGGCGACCGCGCCAACGACGCCGTCCGCGTCGACGCGATCGAAGTTCGCGCCAAGGTCATCGGCGAGGGCGCCAATCTCGGCGTCACCCAGAAGGCGCGCATCGAATACGGGCTGGCGGGCGGCGCCTGCAACTCGGACGCCATCGACAATTCCGGCGGCGTGAACTCCTCCGACGTCGAGGTCAACATCAAGATCGCGTTGGCCCAGGCGATGCACAAGGGCACGCTGACGCGCAAGGCCCGCAACAAGCTGCTGGCCGAGATGACGGACGAGGTCGCGGCCCTCGTCCTAGCCAATAACTACCGGCAGACGCTGGCGATCTCCCAGACCCGCAGCCGCAAGCTGACCGCGCTCGGACCGCAGGCCCGCCTGATGACGGTACTGGAAGGCCGCGGCCTGCTCGACCGCAAGGTCGAGAACCTGCCGACCGCCGCCGGCATGGTCGCGCGCGAGGCGGGTGGCGTGCCGCTGACCCGAGCCGAGATCGGCGTGCTGCTCGCCTATGCCAAGATCGTGCTGGCGAGCGATCTGGTCGCCAGCGACCTGCCAGACCAGCCGCATTTCGAGCAGGACCTTCTCGCCTACTTCCCGGCCCGCATGGCGAAGGCCTATTCCGACGAGATCCGCGGCCATCGGCTGCGGCGCGAGATCATCGCGCGCTCGGTCGCCAACGATGTGGTGGACCGGGGCGGCCCATCCTTCGTCAATGCGCTGCAGGAAGCGACCGGGCGCAGCGCGGCCGATGTGGTGCGGGCATTCGTGACGGTGCGCGACGGCTTCGAGCTGCAGCCCGTCTATCGGCAGATCGATGCGCTGGACAATCACGTCGACGGCCAGGTCCAGCTGGATTTCTACGAGCGCCTCGCCGCCCTGCTGCGCCGAGCAACGGCCTGGTACCTGAAGAACGACACGCTGGAGCGCCCGCTCGACGAAACCATCAATGAGCTGCGGCAGGTGCGCAAGGTGTTGGAGAAGCGGCTTTCCGGCATCCTGCCCGCATCCATGAAGGAACGCATGGACGAGCGCCGGCTGAGGCTGGTCGAAGCCGGCGCGCCCGAGGCGCTGGCGGAACGGCTGGCGCTCGCCTCCTCCGCGGAGGTCGTGCCCGACATCGATCTCGTCGCCCGCCGCTCCGGCGCCGATCTTCTGGCCGCCGCCAAGGCTTTCGTGGCCATTACCGACGCGTTCCGCATCGGCCGCATCGCCGACGCCGCGCGCGCCATCCAGCCTGCCGACTACTATGACGGACTGGCGCTTTCGCGAGCGCTGGACACCATGTCGGCGGCCCGCCGCAACATCGCCGTGACCGCCCTGCGCGACCACACGACGGCAGAGGATCCGGTCGCGCTCTGGCTCGACGCGCGAGCGGGGCGCGTGGCCCAGATCCGCGAGCGGCTGCGAGCTCTGACCGAAAGCGGCGAAATCACCGTCTCGCGCCTGTCGGTCGCCTCAGGCATGATGGCAGACCTTGGCGGGGTGTGATTCCCGCCCGTCCGGAGTGGGATATGGCGGAAATGCGTGAAGCCGTGCCGCGGCGCGGCATCTGGGGCTGGATGCTGTTCGACTGGGCGGCCCAGCCCTTCTTCACCGTCGTTACCACCTTCATCTTCGGACCGTACTTCGTCTCCCGTATGGCCAGCGACCCGGCCGAGGGCCAGGCGGCCTGGGGCTACGGCGTCGCCGCCGCCGGCCTGGCGATTGCCATCCTGTCGCCGGTTCTGGGCTCGATCGCCGATCAAACCGGTCGCCGCAAGCCCTGGATCGCCTTCTTCGGGGTCATCCAGGTCGTGTCCCTGTCGATGCTGTGGTTTGCCACGCCCGGCTCAAGCCTTTTCGTCACGCGTCTGTTCTTCTGCCTGGCGACCGTGGCAGCCGAATTCTCGATCGTCTTCAACGATTCCATGATGCCGAGGCTAGTGCCCGAGCGCGAGATCGGCCGCATCTCCAATGTCGCCTGGGGGCTCGGCTATTTGGGAGGCATGATCGCCCTGATCCTGGTCGTGACCCTGCTCGCCGCTTCGCCGCAGACCGGCCTGACGGTGATCGGGCTCGAACCCCTGTTCGGGCTCGACCCGGCCGACGGCGGCGACGCCCGCGTGACCGGCCCGCTGTCGGCGCTGTGGTACGCGGTCTTCGTGCTGCCGATGTTCCTGTTCACGCCTGACGCCGCGCGCGGCCTGCCGCTCGAAACGGCCGTGCGCGCCGGCGTGGCCGAACTGACCACAACGCTGGCGGAAGTGCGCCGACGATCCGGCATCCTGCGCTTTCTCGTCGCCCGCATGATCTACCAGGACGGCGTCAACGCGCTTCTCGCGCTGGGCGGCGGCTTCGCCGCGGCGATGTTCGGCTGGTCGGTCACCGAACTCGGTGTCTACGGCATCATGCTCAACGTGGTCGCGATCTTCGGCTGCTTCGCCGCCGGCCGGATGGATACGGCGCTGGGCTCGAAATGGGTGGTGACGTTCTCGCTGGCGATCCTGCTTGCCGCGACGCTGGGCATCGTCTCGACAGGCCCCGGCTTCACGCTGTTCGGCCTGGTGCAGTTGCCTGCCACAGACAGCGGCGGAATGTTCGGCACCGCTGCGGAGAAGGCCTATGTCGTCTACGGCCTGTTCATCGGCCTCGCCTTTGGCCCGGTGCAGGCATCGTCGCGATCCTATATGGCCCGCAGCGTCGCACCCGAGGAGGCAGGGCGCTATTTCGGCATTTACGCGCTGTCCGGGCGGGCGACCAGCTTCCTTGCGCCTTTCATCGTGGCGACAATCACCGCCAGCACCGCCTCTCCGCGGCTCGGCATGGCGATGATCCTGCTCTTTCTCGGCGCCGGGCTGCTGATCCTGATCAGCACGCCCTATCCCGCGAACCGGCCCGCCCGCGCAGCCAGCGGGGCGGCGGCGTAGGCCTGTCAGTGCCGGAAATGGCGCGTGCCGGTCAGCACCATGGCAATCCCATGCGCGTCGGCGGCCGCTATCACGTCGTCGTCACGCATCGATCCGCCAGGCTGGATGACCGCGGTGGCTCCCGCTTCGATCGCCGCCAGCAAACCGTCGGCGAAGGGGAAGAAGGCGTCGGAGGCGACAACCGAGCCCTTCGTCAGCGGCTCAGCCTGGCCGGCCGCCTCGGCGGCGTCCAGCGCCTTGCGCGCTGCGATGCGCGAGGAATCGACCCGGCTCATCTGCCCGGCGCCGATGCCGACCGTCGCGCCGTCCCGCGCATAGACGATGGCGTTGGACTTGACGTGCTTGGCCACGCGAAAGGCGAACAGCAGGTCGGCGTGCTCGCGCGGGCTCGGCGCCCGGCTGGTCGCCACCTGCAGGTCGAGGTCGTCGACGACGGCGGCATCACGCGACTGCACCAGCATGCCGCCGGCGACAGACTTGAACGCCAGGCCCGGCGCGCGCGGATCGGGCAGGCCGCCGGTGACCAGCAAGCGAAGGTTTTTCTTGGCAGCCACGATGGCCTGCGCTTCGGGGCTCGCCTCGGGGGCGATGATCACCTCGGTGAAGATCTTGACGATCTCCTCGGCCGCCTCTGCGTCCAGCGGACGGTTGAGCGCGACGATGCCGCCGAAGGCCGAGACCGGATCGCAGGCGAGCGCCTTCTGATAGGCCTCGCGCAACGTCGGCGCCTCGGCGACGCCGCACGGATTGGCATGCTTGATGATCGCCACCGCCGCGGTGCGGGCGGGGTCGAACTCGCCGGCGAGCTCGAATGCCGCGTCGGTGTCGTTGATGTTGTTGTAGGAAAGCTGCTTGCCCTGCAACTGCCGCGCCGTCGCCACACCGGGACGCCGATCGCCGGAGACGTAGAAGCCTGCGCTCTGGTGGGGGTTTTCGCCGTAACGCAGTTCGCCTTTCAGCCGCCCGCCGAAGGCCCGCCATTCCGGCTGCGCGATGGCGAGGGTCTCGGCGAACCAGCCGGCTATCGCCGCGTCGTAGGCGGCGGTGCGCGCAAAGGCCTTGGCGGCCAGCCGCTGGCGCAGGCCGTAGGGCAGCGCGCCGTCGTTATGCGCCAGCGCCGCGATGATTTCGCCGTAGTCCGCGGAGTCGGTGACCACCGCCACATAGGCGTGGTTCTTGGCGGAGGCACGCACCATGGCCGGACCGCCGATGTCGATGTTCTCGACGGTCGACGCGTAGTCAGCGCCGGCGCTGCGAACCTCCTCGAACGGGTAGAGGTTCACCACCACCAGGTCGATCGCGCCGATGCCGTGCGCCGCCATAGCGGCGGTATGCTCCGGATCGTCACGGACCGCCAGCAGGCCGCCATGCACCGACGGATGCAGCGTCTTGACCCTTCCGTCCATGATCTCGGGGAACCCGGTGACCTCGGACACGTCGCGTACCGGGATCCCGGCCGCCGCGATCGCCTTGGCTGTCCCTCCGGTCGACACCAGTTCCACGTTGCGGCCTGCCAGGGCGCGTGCGAGTTCCGGAAGGCCGGTCTTGTCCGAAACCGACAGCAGCGCGCGGCGGATGGTGACGAGATCGGGCGGAGCGATCTTCTTGGAGGGGATGGCCATGCAGGTTCCTCGGCGGCGGGACGGACCCGGCCCGCCTAGCATAGGCCTTCGCCGACGGTCTAGCCGGCACGCCGGCGTGCGAAGCGCCAGTTGATCGAAGGCTGCTCCGAGGCTTTGGCGGACAGCACGATCTGCCTGCTGCGGCGGGGTCCCCCAAGCCCGGCGAAGAAGATGGATTCCTCGACGGAGGGCTCGATGCCGCCGCTGTCGAGCGTCCAGACGTCACCGCGCGGGCCCGCCAGCACCAGCCGGTCCTCGCGGTCGCGGAACAACTCGACATCTGGGTGCACATGGAACCGCAGCGCGATGAAGTCGCGGCCGTCATTGCCGATGCGCGCGCCGCCCGGTCGGAAGAAGCGGTCGGTGCCGGCGAGAAGGCTTCCGTCCGCCGAAAGCGAGAGCGCGCGCTCGTGCACGATCCCGAATGACGGCACATAGCCGTCATGGCTGGCGACGAAGCCCTGTATCCCGGCTTCATCGATGCGCCGGCAAGTGACCTCGGCCGGCCCGCCGACCAGAGGCGATCCGATGATGCCAGCGACGCGGCCCGAGTGATTGAAGCGTGCGGACGAGGTATCGTTGACCGTCGCTGTGGAATGCGCCGCGGTCGCCCGGCCCAGCGGCCGGAAATCGGCGGCCCCGTAGGTATCAACGCCGGCATTGACGATGAAATGGTCGCGCCCGGACGACATTTCGAAGGACAGGCAGCCTGCATGCGCGTCTGCTGAGACGTCGGGCGGCGGCGGGCGCCCGGTATCGGCAATCACCGTCGTGCCTGCCTGGGAAAGCCGCTCGTAGCCGGAGTAAGGAGCGTGCAGCAGCGGCGCACCTCCGGTGTCGTCGTGGCGCAGAATGGCCGCGATCCGGTCATGGATGGTAGCGCCCATGCCGTTGAAGCGCGCGAGACTGCCGTCCTGGTGGCGGAAGAAGCGCAGCGCCGGCAGCATGCGCTCCACCGCGCCGACCAGTTCGGGGGGCGGCGCCTCGGCCTGGTTGGCGTAGGTCTGGCGCAGCGGCAAGAGGTCGGCGAGCAGTTCCACCACCGCCATCGGGTTGCGCGAGATGTGGCCGCCGTCCGGCAGGATCTGGTATTCCAGCTCTTCACAGAGATGGCGTGTGGCGTTGCGGAGCGCCGATGGCGGAGCCGGAAGCGAGAGCGCGGCGAAGGCCAGCGCGATCCGCGCGCGCAGCCGGTGCTTGCCGTCCGGCATTTCGCCGGCCATCGAGCGCAGATAGCGGATCTGAACCGCCAGCGACTTCAGGTAGCTGCGATAGAACGGAAAGTCGGCGCCCTGCAAGACGACCGACGAATGCTGCAGCAGCGCGATGATCCGCTTGGCGACGACCGCGGGCTCCCAGCTTACGCCGGAGATGCGGCTGCCATGTATGGCGATCCAATCGGAGACCAGCGCGCGGGCGTTGGCGGCTGCAAGGTCCGTGCCAGCGGCGCGCATGTGCCTCAGCCAACGAAAGCCGTGCAGGCTCTTCTGCCATCCGCGATCCGTCACCGGTATCTGGAACGGCGACTGCCCGCCCGTCTCGACCAAATGACCCGAAAGCGGGAAGCGGCCGTAATAGATCTCAAGTGCGATCTGAGGATCGGCCAGCCGCAGATCCGGAGGCGCGATCAGCACGCGCTCGGGCACGCGCCCCGAGAACCGCCAGTGATAAACGGGCCCCGTGCGCAGGCGCCGGCGTGCCTTGCGCCAAAACTCTCTCCCGACGAGCGCCCATAGACGCGTCGTGTTGCTTGCCGTGCCGGCCAAGAGAGATGGTCCTCCCTGCGATCGTCTTCTCCCAGCCAGGTATTTTAGATGATTCAAGACGCGGGGCGAGCGACAATTTTAACCATCCCCGCCAAGCTGCACCGATCGGGGTCAGAGGCGGCGGAACCGCGCGGCAAAGAAGCCGTCCATGCCCGACATTGCCGGGTCGCCGAGATCGAGATCGGACGGCGTCGTCCGCAGCGTACCTTCCGGCGTCAGCCAGCGGTCGCCGAACGGCAGTTCGCCCGGCCTGAGCGGATCGTCGGCCAGTTCGGGCAGCGCCGCCAGCACCCGGCGCCGCAGATCCTCGCCTTCGCGGGGGTCGAGCGAGCAGTTGGACAAGACGAGGCGGCCGCCCGGCGTCACCAGGGTCAGAGCCCGGACCAGCATCCTCTCCTGAAGCTCGGCGAGTTTCTCGACGTCCTGCGGCGACTTCGTCCACGGCACGTCGGGATGGCGCCGCACCGTCCCGGTGGAGGAGCACGGAGCATCGAGAAGCACTGCGTCGTAGAGCGCCGGCGGCTCGAATTGCAGCATGTCGGCGCGCACGACCTCCGCCCGGAGCCCCAGGCGCTGCAGATTGGCCGAAAGCCGATCGACGCGGTTCTGCGAACTGTCGATCGCCGTGACATGCGCACCGGCCAGCGCCAGTTGCGCCGTCTTGCCGCCAGGCGCCGCGCAGAGATCGGCCACGCGCAAGCCTGCGATATCGCCGAACAGGCGCGCGGGCAGGCTCGCGGCGGCGTCCTGCACCCACCAGGCGCCGTCCCGGTACCCCGGCAACTCGGCCACCGGACCCGGCAGCACGGCGAGGCGGACCGACCCCGTCGGCAGCACGGCGCCGCCCAGCTTGCGCGCCCATTCCTGTGGATCCGACCGAACCGTGAAGTCGACCGGCGGTTCGTGCCGGTGCGCGGCCATGATGCGGCCGGCCGTCTCCGTTCCATAGGCGGCAATAAGCCTATCGGCGAACCAGCCCGGCGCATCGACCGTGGCGGCGAGAGCAGCCGGCAGCGCCTTTACCTTTTCGCGCACGAGGTTGCGCAGCAGACCGTTCACCAGGCCAGAAAAGCGCGCCGTACGCGGGTCGGACTTGGCATGGTCCACCGCCAGGTCCACCGCGGCGCTGTCCGGCACGTCGAGGAACAGGATCTGCGCGGCCGCGACATGCAGGATGTGGGCGAGCGTGGTAGCGTTGGCTGGCAGCGGCCGGTCGAGCCGGTCGGCGATCAGCGCGGCGATGGTGCCGCGGAAACGCAGCCCTGAGACCAGGATGGCGCGCACCAAGGCACGGTCGCGCTCGTCGAGCGCTCTGAACTGCGGATGGCCGTGCTCCGCGTCGGTCAACCCATCCAGCGAAGTGTGGGCATCGACCACCGCCGCCAACAGTCGGGCTGCCGCCCGCCGCGCCGGCAGCCCTGGCGGGTCGGCCGGCCTTTCGGCCCGCTTCGTATTCCGGTTTTTGGTCCGTGTCTGGGCGCCGCCCCCGTGGAGATCGCTCACGACCAGGGACCGCGCCGGCCCGGCTTCGGGTCGGTCGGGCTGCGCCCCCACGGATTGTTCGGCGGGGCGGCAGGCGGCTCGCCGGCTGGAGCCGCCGGTGCGCTCTTGCGCTCGCCCCACGTGGTCTGCGGCTGCGCCGGCGAAGACGCCCGCTCATCCCAGGGCCCGGCGGGCGGGGAAGGGTCGCTTTCGGGCGCAGGCGCCTGTGGGGCGCGTCCGGTCCGCGGCGGCTGCGGCTGAGTGCGCGGCACTTGCTGGGGCTGCGGCTGTGGCTGCTGAGGCGCCGAAGCTTCGAACTCGGTAGCCATGCGCTGCAGAGCGGCGATCCGGTTGTCGGTATTCGGATGGGTCGAGAACAGGCTGTCCATCCGCTCGCCCGACAGCGGGTTGATGATGAACAGCGGCGCGGTGGTCGGGTTGCGCTCGGCCTCAGGGTTGGGAATCCGCTGTGCGGCGCGTGCGATCTTGTCCAGCGCCGAGGCCAGCCACAGCGGATGGCCGCAGATCTCCGCGCCCCGCCGGTCGGCTGAATACTCCCGCGTGCGGCTGATCGCCATCTGCACGATCATCGCCGCGAACGGCGCGACGATCATGGCGATCAGCACGCCGACTGCTCCGAGCGGATTGTTGTTGTCCCTGTTGCCGCCGAAGAAGAGTGCGAAGTTGCCAAGCATCGAGATCGCGCCGGCCAATGTGGCGGTGATGGTCATGGTCAGCGTGTCGCGGTTCTGCACATGCGCCAGTTCGTGCGCCATCACTCCGGCGACCTCCTGATAAGAGAGCCGCTGCAGCAGCCCCGTCGTGGCAGCCACCGCTGCGTTCTGCGGGTTGCGGCCGGTCGCGAAGGCGTTCGGCTGCGGGTTCTCGATGACATAGACCTTGGGCATGGGCAGGCCCGCGCGCGCGGCGAGGTCGCGTACTATGCCGTAATATTCGGGCGCGCTGCGCTCGTCGACCTCGACGGCGCGGTGCATCCGCAACACCATCTTGTCGGCGTTCCAGTAGCTGAACAGATTCATGCCGGCGGCCATCAGGAACGCGATCATCATGCCGCCCGAGCCGCCGATCATATAGCCGACACCCATGAACAGCGCCGTCATCGCGGCGAGCAGCATGGCTGTACGCAAGGTGTTCATCCGGTTCTCCCAAAGCTGGCGCATGGCTTGCGCCGCATTGCGCTATATGATGGTGGAGGACGGGTCCCGATTCAATGCGGAGTCAAGACGAAGTGTCGGGACGAAGTCGACACGAAGTGGCTGGCGAAAACGAGTCGAAGTGGCTGGCAACAGCGAGGCGAAGTGATGGAAAACTCACATCAACGGCCCCAGCCGGAGCGGCCGCTTACAGCCGCAGCGCGCCGTGCGCTGGCAGAGGCCGACGAGCGGCGTCGCAGCGCTGGCGCCGCGGCTGCCGAGCGTCCCCGCGAGATCGGCGGGCGCGGCGGTCAAGACCCGGTGCGCTACGGCGACTGGGAAGTGAAGGGACTGGCCAGCGACTTCTGAACCAAAAGGCGGGAACAAGAGCGCCACCGACGCGTTGAGGACTGTTCCCTCCAGCGCACGGATATTTCTCCATGTTGATCCGCCTCGGCTACGAAATCGCCATCGAGTGCCCGCAGCCGACCCCCGTGATCTCGCTGCTGGAGATCCACAAGGATCGGCAAGCGGACATCAAGCGTCAGACTCGCGTTCTTACGTCGCCTTCCGTGCCTAGCACCACCTATTCCGACCTGTTCGGCAATTCGTGCCGCCGGTTCACCGCGCCTGCCGGCGGCTTCCGCATCCTCTACGATGCTTTGGTGGAAGACAGCGGCGAACCCGACGAGGTCAACAGGCTGGCCCGCGAAACCCCGGTCGACCGGTTGCCGCCTGAAGTGCTCGGATACCTGCTCGGCAGCCGCTATTGTGAGACCGACCACCTCAGCGGCCTCGCCTGGAGCCTGTTCGGCCACCTGCCCGGCGGCTATGCCAGGGTCCAGGCGATCGTCGACTATGTCCACAATCACCTGTCCTTCGGCTACGGCTATGCCCGCCCGACGCGCACGGCGGCGCAGGCCCATGAGGAACGCGTCGGCGTCTGCCGCGACTTCGCCCATCTGGCTATCGCGTTCTGCCGCTGCATGAACATCCCGGCCCGCTACGTAAACGGCTATCTCGGCGACATCGGCGTGCCGGCCGACCCGGCGCCGATGGACTTCTCCGCCTGGTTCGAAGCCTTCCTCGACGGCAAGTGGTATACGTTCGACGCGCGCCACAACACGCCCCGCATCGGCCGCATCGTCATCGCCCGCGGTCGCGACGCGACCGACGTGCCGCTGCTGCACAGTTTCGGCCCCCACAGCCTGTCCCTGTTCAAGGTATGGACGCATGAGCAGGAGGGCTCCGCGCCGCTTCCGCTCGGCAATGTCGACCGCACCGCCGACGCCCGCATGCTGGCATGACCGGGTGAATCGCTTCGGCGCACCTGGTTCCTTTCGGCACAACCGATATGTCCCTGCCTGACACACCGCGTTTTTGCAGGCGACAACCGCCACGGGCAGGGTTAACCGCACGGCTCACCCCGGAGCGGGGCATGAGCGGCATTAACAGACGCTTTACCATAAGCCGAACGCCAGTCTATACAAATCAATAGCTTAGCAGAAAATTCACGAACCGGTAATGGTGGTTGGGCGCCCGGCCCGCCCCATGCATCGCCTCCGACGCGGCAACTGCGAGGAGACGGCGATGCACAAGGGTTGGCGGTTCGGGTCGAGAAGGCTTGCGGGCAACGAGAGCGGCAGCTTCGCGGTGATAGCGGCGGTCGTCTCTCCGCTCCTAGTGCTGGCGATCGGCTACAGCATCAATGTCGGTCAGATCTTCAACGTGCGCTCCAATCTCAGGGCGGCGCTGGATGCCGCGATCACCTCGACGGCGCGCGACATAACGCTCGGCGTGATCGAGCCCGAGCAAGCCGAGGGACGCGTCAAGCAATGGCTCGAGGTCAACGGCGATTTCCGCCTGTCGAAGGCCGATGAGATCAAACTGGCCGATTTCAAGATCGATACCGTCGCCAAGACGGTGGAGTCGGGCGCCTTCGTCGATGTTTCGCTGCTGTTTCCGGTATTCGGCCTGCCGCATACCGAGCGCGTCTGGACCGAATCGGGCGCCATCTATTCCGACAAGCGCGTCGAAGTGGCGATGATGCTCGACATCACCGGTTCGATGGCCGCCGACAAGAAAGCCAAGACCGACAAGATCGGCGACCTCAAACTGGCCGCGTCGAACGCCGTCAAGACGATGCTGGACAAGCAGGATCCGAAAAACCCGCGCGTGCGCGTTTCCATCGTGCCCTATGCTTCCGGCGTCAATGTCGGCGGTCTCAAGGATACGCTCTACGCGGAGACGTCGTCCTCCTCGAACCTGCCGCCGGTGGCCGGCGGCTCGCTGCTGCTAGCCAAGACCGGCAGCGCGGCGCTGCCCTCGTTTTCCGACTATGTCTCCATCGTCGGCACGGCGTTTCCGCGGCCGGACAATTGCGGGACGGAGCGGAAGACCAAGGATGGCGAGCCGGACCTGAGCTCCGACGGACCCGACAAGGTTCGGACCGATAAAAGCGGCAAGCAGTATTTCGCGCTCGTCAACCGCGACGATCACATGAGCGGCACCGGCCTGAACAAGTGCCCGGCAGCCCAGGTCGTGCCGCTCACCACCAATTCCAAGACGCTGCAGGATTCCATCAACGCCTTCGAAGCCAACGGCTATACGGCGGGCGCGATCGCCATCCAGTGGACCTATTACATGCTGTCCCCGGGTTGGCGCGACGTGATCAAGAAGGCCTCGCTGGGCGACGGTCCGTCCGACCACAGTTCAAAGAAGGTTTCGAAGGTCGCGATCCTGATGACCGACGGCCAGTTCAACACCGCCTTTGCCGG
>JAEUMA010000315.1 GCA_016793565.1 Rhizobiaceae bacterium | reverse complement strand
ACCGTAGGCTTCGGCCGCGGCCGCCGGGGTTATCTTGCCGTTGGCGAGGTCGGCGGCGATGCTTTCCGGCGCGCGCTGGGCGGGGTTTCCCCAACCGCCGCCGCCGGCCTGTTCGTGGCGGATCGCCGTGCCCCGCTTGATTTCCAGCGTCACCTTGGCCGGCAGCACGCGCCAGCCGTCGCCCTCCTCGATCAGATTGCGCGAACTGGCGCCCGGCCGACCGCTGAAAAGGCCGTAGGGCGGGTGTTCGTGGCGGTCCGCCCTAAGCTGGAGGATGGCGCGGTCCGCCAGCAGGCGGTACTGCCGCGTCAGGCCGAGCCCGCCGCGGTAGCGGCCGGCGCCCCCGGAGTCCGGCCGCAGGGCGTATTCCTCCATCTGGATCGGGTAGCGCGCCTCCAGCGTCTCGATCGGCAGGTTGGACATGTTCTGGCTGGGATTGGTGACGCCTTCGATGCCGTCCTTGTCGGCTCGCCCGCCCCAGGCGCCGTTGATCATATCCACCAGCACGAACGGTTTTCCGTCCTGGTAGCCGCCGATGGCGACGACCGTGTTGCCGCCTTCGCCGGCTGCCATCAGACGTGCCGGCGCTATCTGCGCCATCGCTCCGAGCACGGCGTCGGCGACGCGGTAGCCCGTGAGGGCACGGGCGGCGACAGGCGCCGGCATTTTCGGGTTGAGGATCGAGCCCTCCGGTGCGGTGACAGTGATGCAGCGATAGACGCCGGCGTTGTTGGGCACGTCGTGGTCGAGCGCGCAGCGGACCGACAGATAGGTAGCCGACTTGACGAAGGACAGCGTCGAGTTGATCGCCCCCTTCACCTGCGGCGAGGAGCCGGCGAAGTCGACGTTGAGGTGATCGCCCTTCACTGTCAACCGGCAGCGAATGGGGATCGGGTCGGCCGAAAAGCCGTCACCATCGATGTAGTCGGTGAAGTCGTAGTCGCCGTCCGGCCAGGCGGCAATCGCCTTGCGGGTCAGTTCCTCGCCATAGTCGATCAGCCGATCGAAATAGGTTTCGAGTTCGCCGCCGTGGCGCTCGAACAGGCGCAGCATCTCGCGCTCGCCGATGTTGCAGGTTGCGTATTGCGCGTCGAGGTCGCCCAAAACCAGCGCGGGCAGGCGGACGTTCTTCTCGATGATCTTCAGCAGCGTTTTGTTCGGCCGACCGCACTCGTAAAGCTTCAACGGCGCGATGCGGATGCCTTCCTGGAAGATCTCAGTCGAGTCCGAGGCATTCGAGCCCGGAACCCGTCCGCCGACATCGCAGTGATGGGCAATCACTACTGAGAAGCCAAGCAGTCGCTCGGCGGAGAAGATCGGCTTGAACATGAAGATGTCGGGCAGGTGCATGCCGCCGTCGTAGGGGTCGTTCAGTACCACGACGTCGCCCGGAAACAGGTCGTCGCGGAACCGTTCCAGCACCACGTCCATGGCGTCCGGCACGGCGCCGAGATGCAGCGCGACCGTCTTCGCCTGGCTGAGGATGCGGCCCCTGGCGTCGCACAGGGTGACGGAATAGTCGAGCACGTCGCGCACGATGGGCGAACGGGCCGTGCGCATGACCGCGTAGGCCATGTCGTCGACGATCGTATCCAGGCCGGACTTGATCACCGCGAAAGTGATAGGGTCGATGCCGCTCATCACCGGGTCTCCAGGGTGGCGACGAGGCTGCCGGTGGCGTTGGGCTCCACGCGCGCCTTGGGCGGTATGACGATGGTAGTATCCGCGCCCTCTATGACGAGCGGGCCGGCCATTTCCCGTGTCACCGCTTCGCGCGGCAGTATCGGCGTTTCGACCGAATGGTCGCGGCTGAAATGGACCACGCGCCGGGCGCTTTGGGCTTCGGCACGGGATGTGGCCGGACGCAAAGCAGTAAAATCCAGCGGCGCGGCGGCGTGCGCGGTGGCATGCAGCCGCAGGGCAACGGCCTCGACGGCATCCGAGGGCATGTAGCCGTAGGTGTCGCGATAGGCCTCGAGAAACGCCCGCCGCAGCCTGGCCGGGTCCAGTGTTCCGTCGAAGGGGATGGGCAGGGAGGCGTCCTGCCCCTCCAGCCTAAGGTCGATCTGGTCCGCGAAGCGCAGTGTGTCGGCTGCGTAGCCCTGCGCCTCAAGCGCGGCCGTGGCCGCTTCCCGCATCTCCTGGCGCAGCGATGCGACGAGGCCGGGATCGAGGCAGTCCAGCGGCGCCTGTGCCGGGCGAAGTTCGTGGTGCTCGACATGGCCGGCCAGCATGCCCATGGCGGTGAACACGCCGGGCGCCGGCGGAAAGACCACGCGGGAAATGCCCAGCGTGGCGGCGAGGTCGCAGGCGTGTACCGGCCCGGAGCCGCCGAAGGCCAGCAGCGTCAGGTCGCGCGGGTCGAGCCCGCGTTCCACAGTCACGGCGCGGATCGCGCGCACCATGTTGGCGTTGGCGATCTCGCGCACGCCCGACGCGGCCGCTTCCACCGAGAGCCCCAGCGGCTCGGCCAGAACGCGGTCAATGGCGTTCCGGGCGGCGGCGATGTCGAGCGCCATCGCACCGCCGGCGAGCTGGGCGGGCAAGTACCCGAGCACGACGTTGGCGTCGGTGACGGTCGGGCGCGTACCGCCGGCGCCGTAGCAGACCGGGCCGGGATCAGCGCCGGCGGAGATCGGACCGACCGTCAGCAGGCCTGCCGCATCGATCGCGGCGATCGAGCCGGCACCGTTGCCGACCTCCGCCACGTCGACCGTCGGCACGCGCATCATGTAGCCGCCGGCCTTGATAAAGCGCGAGGGGACCGACATACCGGCTCGGAATTCGTATTCGTGGGTGCGGCTGAGCACGCCGCGATGCACCAGCGCCGCGGAGGCGGTGGTGCCACCCATGTCGAAGGCGACGAGATTCTGCTCGCCGAGAGCCGCCCCGAGCCGCGCAGCTCCGGCTGCCCCCGACGAACGCCCGGACGAGATGAAGAACACCGGCTTGCGCTGCGCCGTCTCGGACGAGGACAGGCCGCCGTTCGAATTGCCGATGAGCAACGGCGCCGTCACGCCTGCCGCGCGCAGCTTGGCTTCCAGGCGCGAGAGATAGCCGCGCAGCGGCGGCAGCACATAGGCGTTGACGGCGGCGGTGGAGGTTCGCTCGTATTCGCCGGACTCCGGAAGTACGTCGACCGAGGCGGTTACCGCGAGGTGCGGAAACGCTTCTGCGAGCACCTTGGCGGCAATGCGTTCGTTGTGCGGGTTGCGATAGGAATTCAGGAAGCAGATGGCGACCGACTCGATACCTTCGTCCGACAGGAAGGCGCCGGCGGCGCGAACCTCCTCCGCATCGACCGGTACGGACACGGTGCCGTCGGCCAGCGTGCGCTCGGCGACCTCCATCCGGTAGCGCCGCGTGACCAGCGGCTCGGGCTTGTCCCAGGTGAGGTCGAACATGCCCGGCGTGCGCAGCCGGCCGATCTCCAGAACGTCGCGAAATCCCCTGGTGGTGATCAGCCCGGTGCGCGCGCCGAGTTTCTGCAGCAGCGTGTTCGACCCGACCGTGGTTCCGTGCAGCACTTCGCTGAGGTCGCCGGGTGCGAGGCCGGCCGCCGCCAGCACCTCGGCCATGCCCGTCACCATCGCATCCTCGGGCGCGGCCGGCGTGGAACTGACCTTGCCGGAAAAGGTCGCGCCGTCGCTCCTCAGCAGAACGAGATCCGTGAAGGTGCCGCCGATGTCGACGCTGAGCCGGGCAGTACGGGTCATCACTGAGCGTCAGCTGTCCGAGGTCAGCTTACCGCCATGCGCCCAGTCGTGCCTTTCGACGTCCTCGAAGATGATGTCGACGGCTTCCGGCGAGCATTTCAGGATGCGTGCCGTCTCGCGCGTAACCACCTCCGCATATTCGCGCTTCTGCTCCACGCTGCGTCCCTTGAGCAGTTTCACGCTGATCGTTGGCATCTCGGTTCTCCTATACCTCTAAAGCCATGCGTTGACGTGCCACGGCGCAAACTCATCCTCGCCGTAGCCGAGCAATTCGCTTTTGGTCGGCTTGCCGGACGCGACCGCCAGCATCTCGCGGAAGATGGTCTCGCCCATGGCGTCGATGGACTGCTCACCGTCGAGGATCCGGCCGCAATTGATGTCCATGTCCTCTTCCATGCGGCGGAACATGGCCGAATTGGTCGCAAGTTTGATCGAGGGCGCCGGTCGGCAGCCAAAGCAGGAGCCGCGACCAGTCGTGAAGGCGATCAGATTGGCGCCGCCCGCGACTTGTCCCGTGGCCGACATCGGGTCGAAGCCGGGCGAATCCATGAAGACGAGCCCGCGCTTCTCGACAGGCTGCCCGTAGCCGTAGACCTCGACCAGATTGGTGGTACCGCCCTTGGCAACAGCGCCCAGCGACTTCTCCAGGATGGTGGTCAGGCCGCCGGCCTTGTTGCCGGGCGAGGGGTTGTTGTCGAAGCCCTGCGGCTCGTTCTTCGTATAGTCTTCCCACCATTCCAGCAGGCCAATCAGGCGCTCGCCGACCTCTGGGCTCACGGCGCGCTCCAGCAGCAGGTTTTCCGCGCCGTAGATCTCCGTCGTCTCGGCAAGGATCGCGGTACCGCCGCAGGCGACCAGCCGGTCGACCGCGGCGCCCAGTGCCGGATTGGCGGAGATGCCGGAAAAGCTGTCCGAACCGCCGCATTGCAGGCCGACCATCATCTCGCTCGCCGGAACCGGCTGTCTCGCGCATTGCGCGGCCTTCTCCAGCATGGCCTCGACCTGCTCGATGCCGCGCGCCACGCTCGTTCTCGTGCCGCCGGTCTCCTGCATCACCAGCTTGCGGAGGTCGTCGCCCAGCAGCAGGCCTTCCTCCTCCACCAACTGGTCGATCTGGTTGTCCTCGCAGCCGAGGCCGACCATCAGCACGCCGGAGAAATTCGGATGCCTTGCATATCCGCCGAGCGTCCGCCGCAGCATGCGCATGGAGGCCGAGCCGTCGGCCACGCTGCAGCCCGATTTGTGGGTGAGCGCGACGACCCCGTCGACACCCGGGTAAGGTGCGAGGCGCGAGGCGTCGCGGAAATGGTCGGCGATCATGCGCGCCACCAGCGCCGAGCAGTTCACCGAAGTCAGCACGCCAACATAATTGCGCGTGCCGACTTTGCCGTCGGCGCGGACAAAGCCGTCGAAGGTCGGCAGAGGCCCGGGCATGCGCGCGCCCGTGTTGGAAAGGCGTGCGCCGATGGCGCGGCCGGCCATGGACGCCTCGAAGCCCATATTGTGAAGATGGACATGCTCGCCCGGCTGTATCGCTGCCGTCGCGACGCCGATCGGTTGGCCGAGGCGGTGGATGATATCGCCCGGGGCGAGCGCATGAAGCGCGATCTTGTGGCCGAAGGGAACGGCGGCAGCGGCCTTGATGCCGAAGGGCTGCACGGACTCGCCGGCGCATATGTCGCGCAGGGCCACGGCGACTTCGTCGCCGGCCTTGAGTTCCAGTACGGTCGGCTTCGACTCGGCCATCGCACGCTCCTGCAAGCGTATCAAACACAGTTCCGCAGGATTGTCAGCAATCAGCAAAACATTTTCTTCGCTGGACCAAGCGTGCGGGCCGAACCGTGTCGCCAAACGTCGTTAATTGTCAGCAATTGCGTTGCGCCGTTGGGGAGGCGGGCCTATGTAGGGCGCAAGGAAAGCATGAGTCGATCATGGCGAAGCTGGCGAGTCTCAAATCGGAAAAGCGGCTGCTCGATCGGCGGGCGGCCGACCAGATTCGCTCGCACATCCTGGAAGGCGTCCTGCCGGCCGGCGAAAGGCTGCTGGAAACACAGCTTTCCGAGGAACTGGAGGTCAGCCGCGGCACGGTGCGCTCGGCGCTGGCGCAGCTTGCCAATGAGGGGCTGGTGCAGCAGGTGGCCTTCACGCGGTGGGAAGTCTCCGACACATCCACCGTCGATGCGTGGGAGATCTACACCCTTCGCGGTGCGATGGAGGGTTTGGGCGCACGTCTGGCCGTCAACAACGTCACCGAGGCCGATGGCGAACGGCTGCGTGCCATGGTGGACGAATTGCTCGCAGCCATCCGCGAGGGCCGCTTCCGCGACGCCACCGACATTGACTTCGGCCTGCACAGCGCGATCGTGGAACTGGCACGCCACAAGCGGCTGGCCGAGCAGCATCGCTTCATCGTCCAGCAGGTGCGGTTCCATATGGTTCAGTCCGGCTTCCTGCCCAACGACTATGATGGGCTGATCTCGGAGCACAAGGCGCTGGTGGACGCGGTCATCGCGCGCGATGCCGACCGCGCCGAGCGGCTGGCGCGCAGCCACAACGATGCCGAGGTGCATCTGCTCGCGGAACTGCTGAAGCAGGGCGGGCGTGCCCGCGTTGTCCGCGAAAAGGCTTCCTGACGCTCATTTGCCATCGAGAGCGAACCGAAGATTGTCGCTGAGGTTGACCACTTCGCCGCCGAAGCCGGCGAGCGCGGAGCGAATCAACGCGAGATCGACGTCCAGACTGTGTCCCCTCGCGTAACCGTCCACGGCGTTCGCTTCGCCGGGGTAGCGGCCGGCGGCATGCCGGTAGAGATCGATGCCGGCGATGACCATACGTTGCGGACCGAGTGCTGCCGCGACCGCAATCATCAGAGCTCCGTTGGTCGGAATGAGCGGTCCGGAGAGGTCGGCCGGCGGCGGGTCCAAATCGTCGAGAAAGACGAATCCCGAAGCGGGCCACCTGAACCGCATCGCATGCCGCTCCAGGATCGGGCGGCCGGCCGCCGTCGTCGGGAACACCAGCATCGGCCGACGGCCGCGTGGGGGAAGGTCCGGATCGGCGGTGAAGACCGCATCCGGGATCGCTGTCGGATCGCGGCGCAGGTAGTTCCAGTTGACGCGGAAGAGTGCCGCGCCGCCGAAGCCGGCGAGCCGCTTGTCTTCCGATGAAGGCCCGTTGCCCAGGCAGACGATGGTGTGCGGCGCGCCCAGCCTTCGTCTCAACTCGGCGAGCGTGCCGATCCGCCATCGCCGGATGAGACCGAACAGCAGGCTTTCGCGTCCAGGCGCGGGAATTTCAGCGACCGGCGGCAGACGTTCGAGCACGGCGGCGGGCGATGGCACTCCGTCCGCGATCGGAAGACGCCCGACGACCGCGCGGACGTCGAGGCCTCTCGACCAGCGTTCGCGTGCCGCACGAAACGGCTCGGCCAGCACCATCTCGTGGGTGTAACGCCGTCGCACTTGCTGGATATCCGCTGGCTGCACGGCCAGAACGAGCCGATAGCCGGGGCGGCGGCGCAACGCCGCATCCACTCCGCCGTAAAGCACCGCGATCTCATCGACCTTACCGGCTAGAACGACGGTCGGATGCCGCGGCGCGGGCAGGAAGAACCCGCCCCTCCGCAGCTGTTCGCCAAGACCGATCCCGTCCGCCATGCGCCGCGAGTTCTACGGGTAGCGGACGGTGCAAGCAATGCGAGCCGAGGCGCTCAGGCGTAGTTCACGTAGATCGTCTTTTTCTGGAAATAGGCGTCGAGACCGTATTTGCCGTCCTCGCCACCCACGCCGCTGTCCCGGATGCCGGCATGGTGCGCGTGGACCGCGTCGCCGCCCGGACGGTTGACGTAGATCTCGCCGAACCTCAATTCCCGCACCAGTCGCATCACGCGGCGCATGTCCTTGGTGAAGACGTAGGCGGAAAGGCCGTAGCGGGATTCGTTCGCCAGCCGCAGGCCCTCATCGAAGTCCCCGACCGTCATCACCGGAACGACGGGGCCGAATACCTCGTCCTGCATGATGCGCATCTGGTTGTCGGTGACCGTCAGCACTGTCGGCTCGTACCAGTGGCCGCGCGCGAAATCGCCTTCGGTCAGGCGACGGCCGCCGGTGAGGATCTCCGCGCCGGCCTCGCGGGCCGCGTCGACCATACGGTCGACCTTGTCGAGCTCCAGACCGCTGAACTTCGGTCCGACATCCACCATCGTGGTCGGGTCGCCGACCTTCAGCGCCTTCACCGCGCGGGTGAATTTTTCCAGAAACTCGTCGGCGACGCGGCGGTGAACGTACATGCGTTCGTTGCAGATGCAGATCTGGCCGCAATTCTCGAAGCGCGACAGTACGGCCGCGCGAACGGCCGCGCCGATGTCAGCGTCTTCCGCCACCACGAACGGGGCCTTGCCACCCAGTTCCAGCCGCAGAAGCTTCAGGTCGTCGGCCGCGGCACGGAAGATCTCCTTGCCCGCGCGCACGCTGCCGGTGAGCGTGATGAGGCGAGGAATGGGATGGCGCACCAGCGCCGCGCCCAGGCTTTCGCCGGTGCCGCTGACGACGTTGATCACACCGGCCGGAAAGCCGGCCTGCGCGGAAAGCTGCGCGATCTCGAGCGCCGACAGCGGCGTGCCCTCGTGCGACTTGATGACGATGGTGTTGCCGGCGATCAGTGCCGGTCCCATCTTTCGGCACATCAGCGCCGCCGGGTAGTTCCACGCAGTGATGCCGACGACCACACCGTGCGCGACACGCTGGATCCAGATCTGCTCGTCCGGCATATCGGACGGAATGATGTCGCCGGTGATGCGGCGCGCCTCCTCGGCGGCATAGGTGAGGTACAGCGCGGCGCCTTCGATCTCGCCGCGCGCCTCGTGGATAGGCTTGCCCTGCTCGGCGACGACGATGCGGGCGAGCCGCTCGCGGTTTTCCAGGATCAGCTTGGCGAGATCGCGCAGCAGCTGGCCGCGCGTGACCGGCGGCATCGCCTCCCATGCAGGTTGGGCCGCCCGCGCGGCCACCAGCGCACGGTCCGCGTCGTCCTCGCCGCCCCTGGGCACCGAGGCGATGACCGCGCCAGTGGCCGGGTTCTCGACCTCGATCCACTCCTTGATGGTGGAATCGACCCATTCGCCATTGATGAAGTGGCGGTAGCGGTCGGTCCCCTTTACCAGTTCCTTCATGGCCGGCATTCGCGTTCCAGTCTTTTTCGCAGGACTTCAGGGAAGGGGTGCTGCGCGCACGGGCTCGTAGCCCATCTGTTCCGGCAGCCAGAGCGTGATTTCGGGCACGAACACCAGGACGAAGAGCAGCGCGATCAGCACGAAGAGAAAGATCCAAAGTTCCTTGGTGATCTCGGCCACCTTGATGCCGGACACGCCGGCGATCAAAAAGACGAGTTCGCCCATCGGTGGCGTGACCAGCCCGATCATCATGTTGACCACGGCGGTGACACCGAAATGTACGGGGTCGATGCCCAGCTGCACCACCGTCGGCATCAGGATCGGAACGATGATCAGCAGCATGAGGAGCGTGTCGAGAAACGCGCCGAGAAACAGGAACAGCACGTTGACCATCAGCAGGAACATGATGGGCGACAGGTCGAGCGTGGACATCCACGTCCCCATCCGTTCCGGAATCTGCTCAGCCGCGACGATCCAGTTCATCACCAGCGCGCCAGCGATGGTGATGGCGACGACGCCGGTCGCCCGCGCCGACTCGACCAGCACCCCGTAAAGATCGCGGAAGGTGAAGGAACGATACCACAGGAAGGCGAGCAGCAGGCCGATCGCCGCGCATACGGCCGCCGCCTCTGTGGGGGTCACGACGCCGCTGTAGATGCCGCCCAGCATGATCGCCGGGATCATCAGCGCCGGCAACGCGGTGAACGTCGCGCGCACCGCGTGGTCGATGGTCGGCGGCGTCTCGGTCGGGAAATTGCGCTTGCGGGAAAGGTAGACGACCACCACAGACTGCGCCGCGGCCAGCAGCAGGCCCGGGATGACGCCGCCCATGAACAGGTAACCGATCGAGGTGTTGGTCACCACGCCGTAGAGGATCATCGGGATTGACGGTGGGATGATCGGCCCGATGATGGCCGAGGTGGTGCTCAGAGCCGCGGAGAAGCCCGGCGAATAGCCAGCCTTTACCATCATGTCGACTTCGAGCTTGCCCGGCCCCGCCGCATCGGCAAGCGCGCTGCCGCTCATGCCCGAGAAGATGACACTGGCGACGATGTTGACATGCGCCAGCCCGCCCCTGAACCGGCCAACCAGCAAATTGGCGAATTCGAACAGGCGGTCGGTGATCTTGGAGGCGTTCATGATCTCCGCCGAGAAGATGAAAAGCGGCACCGCCATCAGCACGAAGCTGGAATAGAGGCCGTTGAGGCTCTGCGAAGCCAATAGGCCGATGTCCTGCCCGGTCATGAAAAGATAGACGATAGCCGCGCACAGCATCGCGTGGCCGATCGGCATGCCGAGAAACGACCACAGAAAGAACAGGCCGAACATGATGTAGGCTGAAGTGCTCACGACGGCCTCAGAGGTGCTCTTCCCAGGATCGGCCGCAGAGCCGCCAGATCCGGATTGCCGAGCCGATGACCACAGCAAGCATGAAGAAGATGAAGCAGGAATAGACGAGGTCCATGCGGATCTTCAGCATCATGGACGAGCGCCGCGCGAGAAACATGACGTAGTCGACGACACCGGGTAGCGCGGCGAGAAAAATGAGCCCCATCGTTGCCGAGATGGCGATGGCCAGGACCCGGCGCTGGCGCGGCGGGAACTTGTGATAGAGCAGGTCGAACACGATCTGCCGGCGCTCGTCGGCCAGGATCGACGCGCTCCAGAACACCACCCACACGTAGCCGATCGAACAGAGTTCGAGCGACCAGGCCACGGGCATGTTGAGCACGTACCGGCTGACGATCTGGATCAGAAAGCCGATGAACATCATCGCGAAGAGGGCCGCCGCAACGCCTTCCGAAAAGCGTTTCCACAGAGCGGCCCAGTTCCGCGGCGGCGCCTCGCTGGGCGCCGCGCCGGCGGTGGACATCGTCAGGCTGCCTTGATGCGGTCGAGCAGGCCGGCAGGCCAGGACTTGGCGAAGTCGGAGTTCTGGAAGGCGTCCAGCACCTTCTTGCGGAAGGCGTCGACATCGGGCGTGCTGACGGTCACCCCCTTGCTCTCCAGAAAGGCGGCCGCGTCCTTTTCCCCGGCGATCACGTTCTCATCGTTGAACTGCTTGGCTGTGGCCTCCGCCTTCTCGATGGCGGCCTGCTCCTCCGGAGTGAGGCTCTCCCAGAAGGCGACGGGCATGGCGAAGAAGGTGTTCGAGACCTGGTGGTTGGTCAACACGATCTGCTTGGCCACTTCGTAGAACTTGCTCGAGATGATGTCTGTGAGCGGGTTCTCCAGGCCGTCGATGGTGCCGGTCTGCAGCGCGAGATAGATTTCCTCGAAGGCCAGCGGCGTGGCATTGGCGCCAAGCGCGTTGCCGAGGAACTGCCAGGCTTCCGAGCCGGGCATGCGCAGCTTGAGGCCTTTCATGTCGTCGGGCGTCTTCACGTCCTTGGGCTCGCGCAGCATGACCTGACGGCTGCCGAGATACTGGCTCTTGACGATGTGGAGGCCGATGTCCTTGGCCACGCGCTCCTTGTATTCCTTGCCGATGTCGCCGTCATAAACCGCGTCGAGATGGGCCGGATCGCGCATCAGGTACCCGGTCGTGAAAATCGAGTATTCCGGGATCAGCTCGGTGATGTCGGCGGGCGAGATCATGCCGACCTCGAGGTTGCCGCGCTGCATCGCCTCGATCTCGGTGCCCTGGCCGAACAGCGTGCCGTTGAAGTGGATCTGCACGTCGAAGGCGCCGGGCATTTCGGTCTCGAGCGCTTCCTTGAATTTCACCAGCCCCTTGGACTGCCATTCCTCGGCGGAGCCGGGCGTGGAAATGCGGATCACCTTCGGCGCCGCCCAGGCGATGCGTCCCAGCGCTGGCAGCGCGGCAGCGCCGAGCGCGGCGGTCAGCAACGTGCGACGTCCCACCGTCCGATTGAGAAGTGAAGCAATTGGCTTGTCCATAGATCGACCCTCCCGCGTTGTCCGCTGTTTGCCGTGGCCGGCGTTCCACCATCTGAAGCGATGGTTTCACTCAACGGAGAAATCGTCAAGCCGAATGTTGACAATAGGCAATCAATGATCATTTGTGACGATCGAGGGCGCAACGGCTCCAGGATAAAGACACGTGAACGCACCGATGAAGGGCAAAGCGGCATCCCTGCCGGCGGTGGATTGCTTCATGGTTGCGGTCGCGACGCCGCTAACGGACGATCTGCAGCCGGATGTGCGGCTGCTCAGCGAACATGTCGCCATGCTGGTGCGGAACGGCTGCGACGGCATCGCGCTCTTCGGCACAACCGGCGAAGGCATGGAATTCTCGCTGCGCGACCGGATGGAATGCTTGGACGCGCTGGTCGCCGCCGGCGTCCCGGCCGGCCGCATCATCGTCTCCGTAGGCGCGCTGGCGATGCCGGAAGTGGTCGAACTTGCGCGCCATGCGCTCGACCATCGCGTCGACAGCCTCCTTCTGATGCCGCCCTGCGTCTACCGGGGCGGCGTGACCGAGGAAGGCACGTTTCGTTTTTATGCGGCGGTCATCGAGCGCATCGGTCGCCCGGATCTGCGGCTCTGCCTCTATCATTTTCCGGACATCTGCGGCGTCCCGCTGACGCCGCGCGTCATCCGCCGTCTCGACGAGGCCTTTCCCGGCACCATCACCGGCGTGAAGGACAGCGGCGGCGATTTCGATTTCACCGAGGCTCTGATCCGGCGTTTTGCCCATCTTTCGATCTACACCGGCTCCGAGACGCACCTGCCGCAGGCGCTTGCCGCCGGGGCGCGTGGCACCATCTGCGGGCTGGGCAACGCCATGCCCAGGCTGATGCGCGCGATGTTTGACGCCCGCACGGCGTTCGACCGTCGAGCGCTGGTGCCGGCGATCGTTTCGGGCGACGCGATTCTCTCCCGCCGGCCGTTTCCGGCATCGGTCAAGGCCCTGCTGGCGGATGTCACCGGGGAGCCGGGCTGGAACCGCGTAATTCCGCCGATGATGGAAGTGCCCATGCCGGAACGGGAGTGGCTGCTGCGCGACTTCGCCCGCTGGGAAGCAGGCCTGCCGCCGGCGTCGCGCAGTTTCGATCTTGGCGGCGGCGACAACGTCGCCAAAGCTGCGCGGAAGCTGCAGCCGGCGTAAAAGCCGCCGAACCGTTCGATTTCCGATTGAAGTGCTGGCCGTCGCTTCGCGACTGCAATAAAGGAAGGCGCCTCCGCACGGACACGCCGCGGTTTTGCCGCGGCGCCGGCGGCGAACCTCGCCTGCGATGGAGTCGAGATGGCCCCCTACTGGGTCGGCACGAGTTGGAAGATGCACAAGACGCTGGCGGAGGGGCTGGCGTTTGCCGAAGCGCTTTCGGCGTTCCTTCCGGAGGTGGACGCGCGACTGCAGCCCTTTGTCATTCCGCCGTTCACTTCGGCGCGCGAGGTGAAACGGGCGCTGTCGACAACCCGCGTGCAGGTCGGAGCCCAGAATATGCACTGGGCCGACGAGGGCGCCTGGACCGGCGAGATCTCGCCGCCGATGCTCAAGGATTGCGGCCTCGACATGGTCGAGCTCGGCCACAGCGAGCGGAGGGAGCATTTCGGCGAGACCGACCGCACGGTGGGCCTGAAGACGGCGGCCGCACTGCGCCACGGGCTGGTGCCGCTGGTATGCGTCGGAGAGACACTGGCGGACCGTGAGGCAGGTCGGGCGGACGACGTGCTGGCCCGGCAGGTGGAAGCGGCGCTCCAGGAACTGCGCCCGCAGGACCTTTCGGCAGAAATCCTGTTCGCCTATGAGCCCGTTTGGGCGATCGGCGAGAAGGGTGTTCCTGCCGATCCGGACTATGCCGACCGACAGCAGGCGCTGATCAAGGGCGTTGCGTCCGTCCGGCTTGGTTCGGCACCGCCGGTGCTCTACGGAGGGAGCGTCAATGCGGGCAATGCGGCGGAACTGATCATCAGGCCCAATGTCGACGGGCTGTTCGTCGGCCGTGCGGCGTGGCAGGCCGACGGCTATAGGAATATCTTGAAGCTGGCCGCGGCTGTGTTGGCTCGATAGAACCGCTCTAGCAAATTGGAAGAAGAAGCAGCATGAAAATCGCCCTGGGAGCCGACAGCGCCGGCAAGCCGCTGCTGGACGTCATTGCCAAGCATCTGGCCGGCAAGCCCGAACTCGACGTCGTGGACCGCAGCCAGGCCGGCTACTATGCGGAACTGGCGTCGAAGGTGGGAAAGGAAGTTCTCGCCGGTGAGTTTGAGCGGGCGATCCTGTTCTGCGGCACCGGCATCGGCGTCTGCATTTCGGCCAACAAGGTGGCCGGCATCCGCGCTGCGCTGACGCACGACACTTACTCCGCCGAGCGAGCGGCCAAATCCAACAACGCACAGATCATCACCATGGGCGCGCGGGTGATCGGGCCGGAACTGGCCAAGGCAATAGTCGATGCCTGGCTCGCCTCGGAGTTCGATCCGAACGGCGCCTCGGCGGGCAACGTCAACGCGATCGACGCGCTCGACGCGGGCCGCGACCGTGCCTGAGTTCTCGCCCGGTGTCCGCCGGGCTTGAAAGGTTTCCGCAGACCCGCAAATATCGGGCCATGGCCCATGCAGGATCGCCGTGTTCGAGACAGGCCGCGACGCTGATATCGCGTCGCGGCTTTATGGCCGGCGGCGTGGCTGCCGGTCTTTGCAGGCCTGCTCTCGTCTCGGCTGCTGACGACGCGCTCAGCTTCGCCTTCATAAGCGACGTGCATGCCTGTCTGACGTCGCGCGGACTTGCACCGGATTGCCAGGCGCAGGGCAAGACCGACGAGAACCTCAAGCGCCACGTCCATGCGCTCAATCTGCTGCCGGAGAGGCATTGGCCGAAATCGGTCGGCGGTTCTGCCAGCGGCCTGCCCAGCGCCGGCGCGCGCATCGGCCCGCTACGCGGCATAGTGGTCGGCGGCGACATGACCGACGACGGCGGCGGCCAGACGGCGGAACCCGAGGAAGGCCCGCAGATCCGGCAGTTCAGCCGCCGCTACCGCCAGGGCGAGGGACCGGTCAGCGTCCATTTTCCGGTCTATGCCGGTCTCGGCAATCACGATCTCGACCAGGACGGCCGGCCGCCCGACGTCGACTGGTACCGCAACGAGCTGCGCGACTATGTGCGGCTCAATCACGACCCCAGTGCCTTCTTCAAGGCGTCCGTTCCCGCAACGAATTTCGACTCGCTGAGCGACTGCTATTCCTGGGACTGGGGAGCCGTGCATTTCGTGCAGCTCAACCGGTTCGGCGGCGACACCAGAAAGGGCGCGGCGGACAGCCTTCCCTGGCTGGTAAGCGATCTCGCCGCCTCGGCGCAGGGCGGCCGTCCCGTCGTGCTCTTCCAGCACTACGGCTGGGATCCGTTCTCGGAGGAGCGCTGGGACCCCTCTCGCACCACCTTCGACGACGAAGGCGGCGGCGATCCCCATTGGTGGTCGGACGCCGAGCGAAGGGCGCTGGTCGATGCGGTTTCCGGATACAACGTAGTCGCCCTGTTTCATGGCCACGAGCATGAGACGCCCATGATCTACCGGCGCGACGGTCTGGACGTCGTCAAGCCGAAGGCAGCCTTCCGGGGCGGATTTGCGCTGGCGAGGATCGACGCCAATGCCTTCGAGGTGGTGCTCG
>JAEUMA010000272.1 GCA_016793565.1 Rhizobiaceae bacterium | reverse complement strand
GTCGCGTCCGAAGCCGTCAGCATGAAGCCGTCCGGGTCGCCATGCCATTCCTGCAACAGCGCCGCCAACCGGCGCGCGTCATCGATGAAGCCGCTGTCCTGCGTCGCCTGCGAAAGCGCGATCGCCGCCTCGATCATCGCGGCATAGTCCGAGGACAGCGCCGGATAGACCGCCGCGCCCCCGAGAAAGGCGTGCGGCAGCCGGCCCTGCATATCGCGCCGCGCCATGATTGCCCGATAGGCTTCCCCCGCCGCTTCGATCCAGTCGCGCCGCTCCAGCGTGCGTCCGGCCTCGCACAGCGCCACAACGGCCAGGCCGTTCCAGTCGACGACCACCTTATCGTCACGGCCGGGACGAATGCGCCGCTCGCGCTCTTCGAGCAGACGAGCGAGAACGGCGGTCAGCTCGCCGACATCGCTCTCGTCGCAGAGGACATCGGCTCGGCGATAGATGACAGGGTGCCCTTCCCAATGGGGAGCTGTTCCGAGTCCGAAATATTTGTCGAACATCTCCTTCTGGACGCCCAGCGAAGCGGCCAGCTGCGGTCGCGTCCAGGTGTAGAAGAGCCCTTCCTCCCCCTCGCTATCGGCGTCCAGGCTTGCCGTGAATGCTCTGTCCGGGCTTCGCATCTCGCGGAGTAGCCACGCCACGGTCTGCTCGATTCGTTCCCGGAACATTTCGTCCCCGGAATGGGCGAAGGCCCAGTTGGCATGGCGAACGAGCTGGGCGTTGTCGTAGAGCATCTTTTCGAAATGCGGCACCATCCAGTCCTGATCGGTGGAGTATCGGCAAAGACCGCCGCCGAGGTGGTCATAGATGCCGCCATTCAGCATGGCGCGGTAGCTGGTGAGAAAGGCGTCGCGCGGTTCCGGGTCGCGGCCGCGAAGCCAGGCAAGCCACAAGGTCTGCATGAAGGGAGCGTTGGGAAATTTTGGCGCGCCGCGCAGGCCGCCTAGGCGCGTGTCGATCATCGGAAGAAGGTTTTCGGCCAGGTGCCGGACGCCTTCCGGGTCGATCTCGACGGCGTCCGCGGAGCTAGCAAGCCGCGACCGGACATGCGAAACGAGCGTGTCGGCGCTGTGGCTGATGTCGCTTCCCTTTTCCCGCCAGGCCTTGGCGACCGCTTCCAGAACTTGCGGAAAGCTCGGGCGACCGTAGCGAGGCGATGGCGGAAAATAGGTTCCGCCCCAGAAGGGCCGGGCGTCGGGCGTCAGGAACATGGTCAGCGGCCAGCCGCCCTGTTCGCCCATCGCCGAGAGCGCGGCCATGAAGATCTGGTCGATATCGGGGCGTTCTTCGCGATCTACCTTGATATTGACGAAGAGGCGGTTCATGAGCGCGGCGATTTCCGGGTTCTCAAAGCTTTCATGGGCCATGACATGGCACCAGTGGCAGGCGGCGTAACCTACGGAAAGCAGGATGGGCTTGCCGGTATCGCGAGCTTCGGCAAGGCTTTTCGCGTTCCACGCCCGCCAGTGTACGGGGTTCCCGCTGTGCTGGCGCAGGTAAGGGCTGGCCTGGTCGGCGAGCAGGTTTTCGGCGGGCAGTGTCATCGGCCAGGCTCCGGAAAAACTTCGAAGGTAGGGTCGCCCATGCGGTCGGGCAAATGAAATCGGCGGATACGATCTTCGCGGTCGCCAGTGGCGCGGCACCGTCCGGTATAGCCGTGGTTCGCATCGCCGGCCCGCTCGTTCGAGATGTCCTAGCAGCCATGACCGGGGGCGTGCCGTCTGAGCGTTTGGCGACGCTGGCGCCAATCCGCTCGCCGGAGGGCGAGGTGCTGGACAGGGGTCTGGTGCTGTTCTTCGCTGGGCCCCGGAGCTTTGTCGGCGAGGATAGCGCCGAACTGCATCTGCACGGCGGCAAGGCGGTGGTCGAGGCGGTGTTGTCGGCGCTGGGCCGCTTATCTGGCTTGCGGCCGGCGGAGCCCGGCGAATTCACGCGACGCGCCTTCATGAACGGTAAGATCGATCTTCTCGAGGCGGAGGCCCTGGCGGATCTGGTCCAGGCCGAGACCGAGTTTCAGCGCCGGTTCGCATTGAGTGGCGCGGGAGCAGCGCAGTCGCAGCTCTACGAGACATGGCGCCGAAGCCTGATCCGCGTCCGGGCGCTGCTGGAGGCGGAAGTTGACTTCTCCGACGAGGACGATGTGCCGGATGATGCTACCGCGTCGGCATGGCGGGAACTGCGGCGGCTCTCGGCAGACATCACGACGCATCTTCAGGGCTTCGCCACGGCCGGGATTATCCGCGACGGGTTCGATGTGGTGATCGTCGGTGCACCCAACGCCGGAAAGTCTAGCCTGCTCAATCGTTTGGCTGGGCGCGAGGCGGCGATCGTCACCGACGAACCGGGGACCACACGCGATCTTGTCGAGGTTTTTCTCGACCTCGCCGGCATCAAGGTTCGCGTTACCGACACCGCCGGGCTTCGCGCGCCGGAGGGACGGGTAGAGGCGATCGGCATCGAGCGAGCTATGCAGAGGGCGCGAGAGGCCGATCTCGTCCTGGTTCTGCGAGGCGCGGATGACGACCACGGAATCGGAATTGATGGGCTTGATGATGCGACGCCTGTCCTGCGCGTGATGTCGAAGCAGGACCTCGGCGTCGGCCGCGCCCTCGGCGACGAACTCGCCGTATCGGCGTTGGCGGGCACGGGCGTCGACGCGCTCCTGGAACGTATCGGCGTGGCGGCCAGGCAGGCCGCGGGGAGCGCCGGGCAGGTGCTGCCGACACGCCGGCGGCATGTCGACTGCCTGTCGGAGGCGCAAAACTGGCTTTCGCGAGCTCTTGACGGGTCCCGCGGCGAGCCGGAGTTGCGGGCAGAGGAGCTGCGCCTTGCCTGCAACGCGCTTGGCCGTCTGAGCGGTTCTGTCGACGTCGAGGATCTGCTCGATGTAATCTTCGGCGAGTTCTGCATCGGCAAGTGATTCACGTGAAACATGGCTGAGATGGCGGGATTCTTGACTCATGGCCGTATGGCGGTCATCTGATCGGACATGAATACAGTGTCGAATCTCTCTTGTGACGTGCTGGTGGTCGGCGGCGGCCATGCGGGTTGCGAGGCAGCCAGCGCGGCTGCGCGGCGCGGTGCGCGCACCCTCCTGGTCACCTTGAGCCGTGACGGCATCGGCGTCATGTCGTGCAATCCGGCGATCGGCGGGATGGGGAAGGGCCATCTCGTACGCGAAATCGATGCAATGGACGGGCTGATGGGCCGTATGGCCGACGCCGCCGGTATCCAGTTCCGCATGCTCAACCGCCGCAAGGGGCCGGCGGTGCGGGGCCCGCGCGCCCAGGCCGACCGCAAGCTCTATCGCCAGGCGGTTCAGGCCGAACTCGCCGCTCAGCCGGGGCTCGAGGTGCTGGAGGGAGAAGTTGTCGATCTCCGCATTGAACAAGACCGCGTGACAGGGGTCTATCTTGCGGATGGCCGGCTGGTGAAATGCGGCGCCGTCGTGCTAACGACCGGCACTTTTCTGCGCGGCCTGATCCATATTGGCGACCGTCGTTTTCCGGCGGGGCGCATGGGAGAGGCGGCCGCTGTTGCCTTGTCGGGGACGCTTGCGCGCGCCGGCTTCGCGCTTGGGCGGCTGAAGACAGGTACTCCGCCTCGCCTCGACGGCAGAACCATCGATTGGCAGGCCTTGGAAATGCAGGCGGGCGACGAGGAGCCCGTGCCCTTTTCCCTTATGACGGATGCGATCGGCAATCCGCAGGTCCAGTGCGGGATCACGCGGACCACGCCCGCAACGCACGACGTGATACGCGCAAATCTCAGCCGTTCTGCGCTTTACGGCGGATCGATCGAGGGTGTTGGCCCGCGATATTGCCCCTCCATCGAAGACAAAATCGTCAAGTTTGGTGACCGTGACGGCCATCAGGTCTTCCTGGAGCCCGAGGGACTTGACGATCGTACGGTCTATCCGAATGGTATATCGACCTCGCTTCCCGAAGATGCACAGAAGGAACTTCTCACAACCATTCCGGGTTTGGAGCGGGTTGTCATGCTTCGGCCCGGCTATGCCATCGAGTACGACCACGTCGATCCGCGCGAGCTCGAGCGAACCCTGGAAACTAGACGAATCGCGGGTCTTTTTCTCGCCGGGCAGATAAACGGCACGACCGGTTATGAAGAGGCTGCGGCGCAAGGCCTGCTCGCGGGCTTCAATGCGGCCGCTCGTGCGATAGGGGTCGCTTCCGTTACGCTCAGCCGAGGACAGTCCTATATCGGCGTCATGATCGACGACCTCGTCAATCGGGGCGTTTCGGAACCGTATCGGATGTTTACCTCTCGTGCGGAGTTTCGATTGACGCTCAGGGCCGACAACGCGGATCTTCGTCTCACACCCGTCGCCCTGGAAATGGGAGCGGTGTCCAGCAGGCGTGTTGAGCGCTTTTCAGCACTCCGTGAAGGCCTGGAGACAGTACGCGGCCAGACTTTGGGCCTGTCCATTACCCCAATCGAGGCAGCAAAACATGGGCTTGTCGTCAATCAGGACGGCATCAGACGGAGCGCCTACGATCTCCTGTCTTATCCTGGCGTCGATCTGGATCGGCTCGCGGCGATCTGGCCGCAATTGTCCGATGTTTCGCCAGCGGTTCGTGATCTGCTGCAGACCGAAGCCCGCTATGCGGTCTATCTGGATCGCCAAAGCGCCGAATCAGAAAGGCTTCGGTCCGAAGAAGACAGGGTTCTTCCCGACATGGATTTTGATGATATCCCGGGACTCTCCAACGAGCTTCGCACGAAACTCGCTCAGAGACGGCCGCGCAGCGTCGCCGACGCGCAGCGAATCGAGGGTATGACGCCGGCTGCCCTGGCGCTGCTTCTGGCGCGTTCCCGCAACCAGGAAGCGGCGAGCGCCGCGTGAGCGACGAACGGTTCGAGCAACTTTGCGACGTTGCGGGGCCGGTTTCACGTGAAACATTTCGCGACCTGAACATGCTCGGCGCACTGCTGGAACACTGGAACCAGCGCATCAATCTGGTTTCTCCGGCGACGTTGCCCGACCTGTGGGACAGGCACATTATCGATAGCGCGCAGCTGTTCCCGCTGGCGCGTGGCGCCGAGACCTGGACGGACCTGGGGTCGGGCGGGGGGTTTCCTGGACTTGCGCTGGCTTGCCTGATCAAAGGGGCGGGCCGCGGGAGAATCGAACTCGTGGAAAGCAACCGGAAGAAGACGGCCTTCCTGATCACCGCGGTGGCGCGGTTGCATCTCCCCGCAAGGGTGGCTCCCGAGCGTATTGAAATCCATATCGAAAAGGGCGTGCGCCCGGAGATCGTCACGGCGCGCGCTCTCGCCAACCTGACGCAACTTCTGGACTGGTGCGCCCCCTGGCTCTCAGCCGGTACGCGAGCACTCTTCCATAAAGGTCGTGAATATCAGGGCGAACTGGCAGAAAGCCGTCAACATTGGGAGTTCGATCTGGTAGAACATCCCAGTCGTGTCGACGGCACCGGCGTGATCCTTGAGATCAGCAGGCTGCGTCCGCGACGCGGAACACGGACGTAGAGCTATCGTCATGCGACACCCGCGAATCATCACCATTGCCAACCAGAAGGGCGGCGTGGGCAAGACGACTACCGCCATCAATCTGGCCACGGCGCTCGCTGCCATTGGTGAGCGGGCGCTGATCCTCGATCTCGACCCGCAGGGCAATGCGAGCACGGGTCTCGGAATTGACCGGAAGGATCGGTTGCGTTCTTCCTATGATGTCATCACCGAACACGCCACCATTGCGGAGGCGGCGATGGAAACGGCCGTTCCCGGGCTTTCCATCGTGCCCTCGACGCTCGATTTGCTGGGTGTGGAGATGGAAATCGCCGGTGCCCCGGACCGGGCCCTGCGGCTTCGGAAGGCCATCCGCGGCAGCGCGGACGACTATTCCTATATCCTGATCGATTGCCCGCCTTCGCTCAATCTTTTGACGCTCAACGCCATGACGGCCGCGGACTCGGTGCTGGTTCCGCTGCAGTGCGAGTTCTTTGCGCTGGAGGGACTGAGCCAGCTGCTGGACACGGTCGCGCAGGTCCGCCGGAGCATCAACCCCGACCTTGTCATCCAGGGCATTGTTCTCACCATGTATGACGGCCGCAACAATCTCGCAAACCAGGTTGTCGCCGACGTGCGGGCGCATATGGGCGACAAGGTGTACGACACGATCATCCCGCGCAATGTCCGCATTTCCGAGGCGCCGTCCTACGGGAAGCCGGCAATCCTCTATGATCTCAAATGCGCGGGGAGCCAGGCTTATCTGCAACTGGCCTCGGAGGTTATCCGCCAGGAAAGACGGCTGCGTGCGGCGTAACAGGCGGTCCGTCGAAGGAGACACTCCATGAGCGAAGATCCTGCGCGAAAGCGTCTGGGCAGAGGGCTTGCCGCACTGATCGGGGAAATCGACAGGCCGGCCGAACCGGAAAAGCCCGCACCCTCGGACGGACGCCTGCCGATCGAGTTCGTAAGGCCGAATCCGCGCAATCCTCGCCGGCACTTCGCCGAAGCGGAACTCGATGAGCTCGCCCATTCGATCCGCGAGCATGGAATCGTGCAACCTGTGGTAGTGCGGCCGGCCGGCGAAAGCCGTTTCGAGATCATTGCCGGCGAACGGCGTTGGCGCGCGGCGCAGCGCGCCGGACTGGTAGACCTCCCGGTTATCGTCCGCGACGTGAACGACCGCACCGCACTCGAGCTGGCAATCATCGAGAATGTGCAGCGGGCCGACCTCAATCCACTGGAAGAAGCGCAAGGATATCAGCAACTTATCGATGAACACGGCTATACGCAGGCCGATCTTGGACAAGTCGTAGGCAAGAGCCGGAGCCATGTGGCCAATACGCTGCGTCTGCTGAAGCTGCCGGATTCCGTGCATGCTCTGCTGTTCGCCGGCGAGCTCTCGGCGGGGCATGCGCGCACGCTGGTTGTCGCTCAGGATCCTGCCGCCCTGGCGCGCAGGATCATCGATGAAGGGCTTTCCGTCCGGCAGGCGGAAGCGCTGGCGCAGGAGGTGCAGCAGAAGACGCCCGTGAAGCGTAGCGCACCGCTGGAAAAGGACTCTGATACGCTGGCGCTGGAGAAGCTGCTGTCGGATGCAACAGGCCTCGACGTCGCCATTCGCCACAAGGAGGGTGGCAGCGGCGAAATCCGTGTGAACTATCGTACGCTCGAACAGCTCGACGAGGTCTGCCGCCGCCTGCGCGGTTAGCCCCGCGCCATCCGTAAGGTGATCGCGAGCAAAGTCTGTCGCGTAGAGGCGACGGCCAGTGCCGGCTCACGCCGCGTCAGCAGGATGCTGTCGTAGACCCGTCTCAGCATTTCGTCGAGATCCGTGGACGAGACTTTGCCGAGAGCGCGCTCGACCAGCCCGCGGCGGGCGAAGAACACAGGCGGCCTTGCGGCGGTGACCGCTCCGGCCGCCGTCTTGCCCTCGTCCATCTGGCCGCGCAGCGTGCGCAGCGCCTGCAGCTGCCGCATTGCGGCGGAGAGGAACTGGAAGGTCTGTGCTCCGCTCTGACACTGGCGTGTGTAGACCGTATCAAAATCGTCCACCCGCCCGCCGATCACGGCGTCCACGGCATCGTCCACCGAAAGTCCGGAAGCATCGCCTTCGATAGCTAGAATGTCGGATGTGGTGACCTCGGAGCTTCCCATCGCGTAGAGGGCCAGCTTCTCGATCTCGCCGCGCGAAGCGAGACGATCGCCGCCCAGGCCGCGCCGCAACAGGTGGCGCGCATCGGGCGCGATGGAAAGGCCGTTCTGGCCGAGCACGTCGTCGATCAGACGATCGAGGCCGCGTTCGTCGTCGGCGTAGCAAGGGAGCGCCATGCCGATCGCGCTCGCCTCCACCTGGGCGCGCAACGGCGCGGTCTTCTTGAGGTCGCCGGCCTCGATCAGCACCATCGCGTCGCGCGGCGGCGTGTCCCCCAGCAAGCGGACGGAATCGGCGAGCGATTTCTGCGCCCCGGCGTTGCGGACCCACAGAAGTCTCCGGTCCGAGAACATCGGAACGGTCTGCACCTCGTCCATCAGGCGGCCGGGCTGCTGCTCGATCTCGGCCGCCTCGAGGCGAACGACGGAGAAGGGATCGTCGAGGGGAATGCGCAGTGACTCAGCGTAGCGGCGGGCGCGCTCCGTCACCAGCCCGTGGTCGGGGCCGTAGATCAGCACGACGGGGATGCGTGGGTCGGGCCGAGCGAGCCAGGCGTCGACCTCGTTGCTTTTCTTCTGCGCCATGCGTTTTGCAATAGACCGAATCGCTTCCGGAACGAAAGGCCCAGGCCGCCGGCAAGCGCAGTCAGCCGCCGCGTGGACCCCAGATCACCAGCGCCGCGCCACCGAGCGCGATAGCCGAGCCGAGAGTGTCCCAGCGGTCGGGTTGCTGGCCTTCGACCGTCCACATCCAGGCCACCGAAGCGGCGATGTAGACCCCACCATAGGCCGCAAATGCGCGACCCGCGAAGGCGGCGTCGACCCTGGTCAGCGCTAAGGCGAACAGCGCCAGGCAGAGCAGCCCGGGTGCGATCCACCAGGGCGAGCGATCGAGCCGTGCCCAGTTCCAGAACGCGAAGCAACCGGCGATCTCCCCGACGGCGGCCACTAGGTACCAGCCCAGGGTCGTCATGCGTTCCCGGCTCCCCAGACACGTTGCTCGCGTAGGATCGGCTGCGGCTGCTGCGGGTCCGGCGAGCAGATCTCCCGCGCGATCCGGTGACCGTCGAAAACCACGTCGGCGATGTAGCGCGGAGCGAGGCAGTCGCCCGCGCGGTGGACACCTTTCAGCCCCGCACTGGCCCATGCGTCGAAGCGCAGGCGCAGGGCGCGGTAGAGGCCGTCCTTCGACCGCCGGCCGGTGCACAGGATCACGCTGTCGCAACGCACCGGCGTCACCGCATGCGACGCGTTGCGCGGGATGCTGCCCGCTCGCGGCGTCTGCGTCCGCCGCGAGCCGTCGCGGTAGACGTCGAAGAGGTTCAGTTCGATGCCGGCAGCATCGGCCTGCGCGCTTTCGATCCAGTGGCCGATCCGGCCGAGGATGCGCTTTTCGCGCATCATGCGCCGCAGGTTCGGTCCTTCCAGCGTGAAATCGGTGTATGGTGCTATGCGGTCGAACGGCGTCACCACCGTCACTTCGTGGCCGAGGTCGGCGAGGCGTTCAGCCAGGCTGATCGCCATGAAGTAGCCGTCGGAATCCAGGATTGTCACGTTGCGGCCGATCTCTTTGCCGGCAAAGTATTGCTCCGGCGTGACGAAGGCCTGTAACGCGGAATTGATTCCCGCCACGCAATCCATGCCAATGCCGCTGCCGTCGCCGGTCCAGTTCGCGCCCGTCGCGAGCACGATGCGGTCGGCGCCATATTCGAGCAGATCGTCCGCCGTGGCATCGCCCGTGCCCATCATGATCTCGACATTCGGCATTCTCCGAAGCTGCGTCTCGCGCAGCGCCACCACACGGCCCCATTCGGCCAGCCCCGGCAGGCCGACGACGTCGCGCAGATGGCCGCCGAGCGTGGTGTCGGCCTCGACCAGATGGGTGCGGTAACCTCGCCGGCCCAGGACACGTGCGCATTCCAGTCCGGCCGGACCGGCGCCGACGACCAGGATCAGTTCGTCGTCCTTGCGCGGCGCGAATTTTTCCGGATGCCAGCCGCGCCGATATTCCTCCAGCGCGGTGGGGTTCTGCGTGCAGACGATGGAGACGCCGTACTCGAAGCGCGCGATACACTGGTTGCAGCCGATACATTCGGCGATGTCGTCGATGCGGCCTTCGTCGATCTTCCGCGGCAGCCACGGGTCGGCGATGGACGGCCGCGCGCAGCCGACGATGTCGACCTGGCCGGAGCGGACGACGCGCGCCATCTCGTCCGGATCGGTGAAGCGGCCGACCCCGACCACCGGCACCTTGGCGATGCTCTTGACGTCGCGGGTCCAGGGCGCCTGATGGTTGGATTTCTGGAAGCGCGACGGGGCGGCGTCCTCGCCCCATTCCTCCAGGCTGGAGATGTTGACGTCCCAGAGGTCGACCAGCCCGAGCTTGGTGACATGCTCGACGAAGCGCAGCCCGTCCTCGCCGCTTTCCACGCCGCCGGGGCCGGAAAGCTGGTCGATGGAAAAGCGCGTCGCCACCGCGCACTGGCCGGCGGCCGTGCGGCGGACGGTCTCCAGCACCTCGACCCAGAAGCGGGCGCGGTTCTCGAACGAGCCGCCCCAGCGGTCGGTGCGCCGGTTGTGGTGCGGCGACAGCATCTGTACCGGCAGCGCGCCATGCGTGCCGTGGATGTAGATGATGTCGAAGCCGGCCTCGACCGCGCGCTTCGCGGCTTCGCCATACATACCGATGATGCGGACGAGGTCGCTGTCCTCGGCCTCGTAGGTATGGGCCTGCGGAATCCAGGGCGTGGCGAACTGGTGGGCCGCCGGCGAGACGTGCCGTGTGCTGAGAGCGTTGGCGAGGCCGCCGGCATGGCACAGCTCTACGCCTGCCAGCGCGCCCCATTTGTGCACGCTGTCGGTCATGTGGCGGTGATTGGTCACATCGGCCTGGTCGTAGAGCGTCGAGACCGTGGCCACCGGCTGGTCGGTCTGCGGATGGATCATGCAGCTTTCGGTGCAGAGTGCTGCCCAGCCGCCCTCCGCTTTCACCTCGCGGTGCATGGCGTTGGCTCCCGGGCGCGAACTGCCTGCGCCGGTGCATTGCGGCACCTGGAAAAAGCGGTTCTTCAGGACTTTCGGTCCGATGGCGATCGGCTCGAACAGGAGATCGTAACGCGGGTCGCGAGCCATCTGCGCGTCCTTTCCAGCTCAGCGCTTGAAGACGGCGTCCGGATCGATATTGGCCTTGAAGGCGGTGTAGCCGCTGTCGGCGACGTGAATGCCGCCGGTCATCCTGCGGGCCTCGTCGGAAGCCAGGAACACGGCGAAGGCGGCGATTTCCTCGGGCTCCATGACACCCATCAAATGCAGCGATTCGATCGCGGCCCGACCCTGTTCGTCGTCGAGGAAATCGCTCTGGTGCGGTGTCCTCACGAAGCCCGGGCAGATGGCGTTGACGCGGACGCCTTCCGGCGACAGCCCGGCGGCCATCGACCGGGTCATGGAGACAACTCCGCCCTTGGCTGCCGTGTAGGCGTCGAGGCCCGACTGCCCGACCAGCGCGTCGATGGTAGCGGTGAGGATGATCGAGCCGGAACGCTGCTCGAGCATCTTCTGCGCAACATACTTCGCCGTCAGGAAGGTGCCGGTCAGCACCAGGCCGACGATGGCGTGCCAGGTCTCTTCCGGCAGTTCGGTAATGCGGCGGTCCATCTTGTTGACCAGTGGAACGGAAACCGCGTTGTGGAACAGCACGTCGATGCGGCCGAACCGCGCCAGCGACGCGGCCACCATGGCCTGCACCGACGCCGAATCGCGCACGTCGCAGGTAACCGCGATCGCCTCGCACCCGGCTTCGCGGATGTCCGCTGCGACGGCCTCCGCGCGATCGGCGGCGATGTCGGCAACGACGATGCGGGCGCCCTCGGCGGCCATGGCCAGGCATCCGGCGCGGCCGATGCCCGATGCTCCTCCGGTGATCAGCGCGACCTTGTCCCTCAGGCGATCCATGCGCGTAAAATCCTTAGCCGCGGTATCGCGTGAGCCACAGCGCCACAACCGTCGAGCCTATGGTGAGCAGCAGTATCAGCGTGCCGATGGCATTGACCGTTGGCGTCAGGCCGGTGCGGATCATGCCCCAGACCAAAGTGGGCAGGGTGTTGCCGGTGCCGATGGTGAAGAAGGTGATGATGAAGTCGTCGATCGACAGCGCCATGGCGATCAGCGCTGCGCCGATCACCACCGGCCGGATAATCGGCAGGGTCACGGTCAGAAACGCCTGCAGCGGCGTGGCGCCGAGATCGCGGGCGCTTTCGACCACGCGCGGATCGAAGTTCACCATGCGCGCATGCACGACGAGGATCACGAAGGGCTGTGCGAACAGGACGTGGCTGAGAATAACGGTCGGCAGGCCGAGCTTCAGGTCGACGCTGACGTAAAAGGAGAGAAGCGCCACTCCCAGCACCAGCGGCGGCAGCATCACCGGCAGCGTCAGCAGCGCCATGATGACCGAGGCGTGCCGCTTCGGCATCGCCGCCAGACCCATGGCGGCCAGCGTGCCCACCACGCCGGAAACCACCGCGACGCAGAAGCCGATGATCAAGCTGTTGGCAAAGGAGGGCCAGAACTGGCGCGTCACCACCATTTCCTGCCACCAGCGGAAGGAGAGGCCATCGATCGGGAAATTGGTGAGGGTGCGCGAGGTGAAGGAAAACATCACCAGGAGCACGATCGGCGACAGCATGAAGACGATGAAAAGCGCGGCGACGACCGCCCATAGCAGGTTCGCGCCCTTGCTCACGGCCGGCTCCACCATGCCACGAGGGTGCGGAACACGAAGATGACCGCCACCGCGACCAGCAACATGACGAGGGACATCGCAGCGCCGAGCGGCCAGTTGAACTGCGCGCCGAACTGCGGCGCGATCAGGTTGCCGATCATGGTCTGCTTGCCCCCGACCAGCAGCGGCGTGACGTAGTCGCCCGCGGTGATCAGGAAGACGAAGCTGAAGCCGGCGACGATGCCGGCCTGGCAGCGCGGCACGATGACGGTGGCGAGGGTGGCCCAGCGGCCGGCGCCGAGGTCGCGCGCCGCCTCCACCTCGATATCTGTGACGCCGCGCATCGAGGCGTAGATGGGCAGCACCGCGAAGGGCAGGCTGAAGTGCACGAGCGTGATGACCACCGCCTGCGGGCTGTAGAGCAGGGTCGTGATCGGCGTGGAGATGAAGCCCATGGCGATCAGGGCCGTGTTCAGCACGCCTTCGTTGCCGAGGATGGTCTTCCAGGCGTAGATCTTCATCAGATAGCCGCCGAACAGCGTGATCAGCACGATGAACAGCAGCGCCTGCGCCCATTTTCCGGCGCGGAAGCGGGCGAGGAAGGAAAAGACGAAGCCGGCCAGAGTGGTGACCACCGCGGTCGCCGTCGCCAGAGCGACGGTGAAGGCCATCACGTGCCAGTAGTTCACGAAGACGTCGCGGTAGTTCGCCAGCGTCGCGGCAGGCGTCAGCACGAAATAGTCGACCTGCCAGAAGCTCAGAACGACGAAGAACGCCATCGGCGCAATGAAGAGCACGACGAAGATCAGCGCCGAAGGCGCGGCAAGCCAATATGCGGTGAGTCGGTTTTCCATCGGACCGCGATGTTCGGGGAATTGGCTCCGGCCCGAACGGACCGGAGCCTAATGAGCGCGGCTCAGGCGGCCTTGAAGCGTTCGTAGGCCTTCAGCCAGTCGCTGAAAGTGGTGAGGTCGCCTTCCGGCTCGACCGGCGGAAAGCCAAAGAAGCCAGCCTTCTTGCCGTAGTTGGCGATGTCGTCATACGGGTAGAGAGCACGGATGTCGGCCGGCAGGGCGGCGACGGCGTCCGAATTGACGATCGCCTGGATCGCCACCTCGGCGAGACGCTTCTGGCCCTCCACGCTGATGACGCGGTTGCAGAGCTCATAGGCGGCGTCGAGGTTCGGCGCGTCCTTGGCGATGCAGTAATTGTCGAGCCAGGCGTTGGTGCGCTCCACCGGATAAGTGTATTTGACGAGCTTGCCCTTGTCGCCGCAGAACTTCACCATCGTCTCCCAGCCATTGAAGGTGAGCGCGACGTCGCCCCGGGCGATGGCGTCGGACAGATCGCCCCAGCTTGCCGCCACGACGCGCGACTGCTTCTTCACCTCGATCAGGAAGTCGATGGTCTTTTCGAGCTGCTCGGCGTTGATCTTGGTCGGCGTGTCGGTGCCGGTGGCGACCAGCGCGCCGATCATCATGTTGCCGAGCGGGTCGTCCATCATGCCGACCTTGCCGGTATATTCCGGCTTCAGCAGGTCTTTCCACGACGTCGGCGGCGTGGCGATTACCGCCGGGTCGTAGACCATCGGGCCGCCACCCCAGGTGAAGGGCACGCCGTAGAGCTTGCCGTCGACTACGATGTTGGGGTCGTTGCGGAAGATCGGCATCACCTTCTCGAGGTTCGGCACCCGCGAGACGTCGATTTCCTGGATGAGGTCGAGCTTCACCAGCAGCGGGATGTAGCCCATGTAGGGCGTGACTACGTCGATGGTGCCGATGCCACCGCCGCGCAGCTTGGCGACGATCTCGTCATTGTTGCCGATATAGGTGGTGTTCAGGCTGATGCCCTTCGACTTCAGGAAATCGTCGAAGGCGACCGGGTCGTCGTAGCCTTGCCAGCCGAGAAAATTCACCGTCGTGTCGGCGCGCGCGATCGACGGCACGCCGATGGCGCCGGCCGCGGCCGTGAGCGCCATCGCCTGCGTGAATTGCCGACGCGTGAGGCCCGAAGGCCCGGAATTGTCGCTTCCCATTTTCGTTCTCCTTCAAGGACGTTTGTTGATGTTCCTCGTTCGCGGGGTCCGGTATCAGGCGCTGACGATGCGTTGCTTCGAAAGCTGCCAGCCCAGGCGGACCTTGTCTCCGACTGCCGGCCGGCTGGCCGTCGCGGCGTCCAGATGCACCACCACGCTCTGCCCACCGGCCGCTCCGACCGTGCATTTGATGTGGTCGCCGAGATAGACGACCTCCGCGACGGTTCCGGCGAGTTCCACTTCGGCATGCTCGCCTTCGCCCAGGATCGACACCGACTTCGGCCGTACCACGACGCTGACCGCACCGGCCGGCCCGGCGTCGGCGAAGGCCGGCCCCGCGGCAAGACGCACTTCGCCGTCGCGCCGCTCGCCGTCGAGCAGATTGGCGTCGCCGATAAAGGTCGCCACGAAGCGCGTCGCCGGGGCGGCGTAGATCGTCTCGGCGCCGCCTTCCTGTTCGATGCGGCCGGCGTTCATGACGGCGATGCGGTTGGCGAGGCTGAGCGCCTCGCCCTGGTCGTGGGTGACGAACACGAATGTGCCGCCGAATTCCTGGTGCAGTCGCCGTAGCTCGTCCTGCATGGCATGGCGCAGCTTGAGGTCGAGAGCCGCCAGCGGCTCGTCCAGCAGCAGCACCTTGGGCCTGAGGATCAGCGCGCGCGCCAGCGCCACGCGCTGCTGCTGCCCGCCGGACAGCGCCGTGACCGAGCGGTCGGCCAGTTCCGACAGACGCGAGAGCCGCAAGGCCTCGGCGACGCGATCGTCGATTTCGGAGCGCGGGCGCTTCTGCAGGCGCAGTCCGTAGCCGATGTTCTGCCGCACGCTCATATGCGGGAACAGGCCGTAGCCCTGGAAGACGGTATTGGTCGGTCTTTTTTCGGGTCCGATGCCGGTGACGTCGCGGCCGTCGATCTCGATCGTGCCGGTGGTGGGCGCGACGAAACCGCCGATGATTCGCAGCAGCGTGGTCTTGCCGCAGCCGGACGGGCCGAGGATGGCAACGAAGTCGCGCGGAAAGATGTCGAGATCCAGCGGCTGCACGGCGGTCACGTCGCCGTAGCGCCTGGAGACGCCGCGCAGTTTCAGGAGTGCGGGTTCTCCGGAGGTCTGCATCTGCGTCTGGGCGATCATCGTGCCTTCGTCAGTTGGGCAGGAACTGGCCGTCGCGGAGATAGGCTTCGGCGTAGCGGGCGAGCTTATCCTCGTCGACCTCAACGCCGAGGCCGGGCGCCGTGATCAGTCCCCAGTCGGGTCTGTCGGCGATGGGGAGCCTGGTGGTCAGGATGTCGTCTTCCATCATCGCGGCGGTCTGCTGAACTCCGAAGTCCACGTTCGGCAGCGACAGCATCATGTGCTGGCCGGCCGCCGCCGCTATGCCGAACTCGCCGTGAGTATGCTTGATGATGCGCTGTCCATGCAATGCGGCGACGTGCGACAGTGTATGAAATCGCCGTAAGGTTCCGACCCAGTAGCTGGAGAAACACAGCACGTCGGCGGCATGGCTTTCGATCATGGCGAGCGCGTCGAGCGAGCGGCCCAGACCTTCGTTGGCGCACAAGGCGACGGGTACGCGCGGGCGAAGGTCGAGCATCAGCGCATGCGGATGAGCCCGCACCGGCGCCTCGGCGAAATCGATGCCGAACCGTTCGTTCCAGCGGGTGAGCAGGCGCGCGGCTTCCGGCACCGACCATGCTTCGTTGGCGTCGATGCGGATACGCGGCTGCGGGCCGACCGTGGCACGGATCGCTTCCAGCATGGCCTCCTCGGCGCGCCAGTCGACCCCGACCTTGAGGTAGTAGCAGCGGTAGCCCCGGCGCGCGCCGTCCGCGCATTGCGCGGCGAGGTCGTCCGGCGTGCCCTGGGAGAGGTAGTAGAAATAATCGACCGTGTCGCGCAGTGCGCCGCCGAACAACTGATAGAGCGGCTGGCCGCAGGCCTTGCCGCACAGATCCCACAGCGCCATATCGATACCGGCGAAGGCGAAGTTTCCCGTCATCGGCCGGTAGTCCCACAGGCCCTCGCCGAAAACGTCGCGGGCGATCGCCTCGCCGTCCCACGGGGAACGGCCGACGACGAAGCGCGCCATGGATTGCAGGGCGGCGTCGATGGAGGCGGTGTCGGCACCGCTGCAGGCCTCGCCCCAACCCACCAGACCACTGTCCGTCGTCAGCTTGACGACGACGTCGGTGACGCCGGCGCGGTTGACCCGGCTGCTGCGCTCCAGGTGGCTGTAGGGGATGCTGGCCGGAAAGGTCTCGACCGAGACGATCTTCATTGCGCCTTCGCGCTCCTATGCAATGGGGAGCTTTTGGTATATTGATACAAACATAGGATGATTGGTCAATAGCGTCGTTGAACGAGGCGCTCAGGAGGGTGCCTGGCCGCGGGTGGTCGAGACAAGGAGGAAGGATGCATCCGGCTTTATCCCGAGCGGTTTCGAGCGCAGGAACGGCGCGCATTGCGACGGTTCCGAGGCGCAGCCTGCACGACGAGGTGGTCGAGCGGCTCGGCCGCGGCATCGTGTCGGGCGTCTTCGCCGAGGGCGCGACCTTGCCGACGGAAGCCGAACTGTCCTCCGACCTCGGCGTCAGCCGCAACGTGCTGCGCGAGGCGGTCAAGGTTCTGGTGGCCAAGGGCATGCTGGCCGTGCGGCCGAAGACCGGCACGACCGTTCGACCGAAGGAGCATTGGCACATGCTCGACCCCGAGGTGCTGGCATGGGAAGCGACCGGCAATCTGCACCTTCCCTATGCGTTCAACTTCTGCGAGTTCCGTCTGATCGTCGAGCCGAAGGCCTCTTTCCTGGCGGCCAAGCGCGCGACCGACGCGGAGATCGGCGTCATCCGCGACAATTGCGACCGGCTGGAAGCCTGCGTCGGTCATCTCGATCGCATGCCGGAGGCCGACATCGCCTTCCACCAGAGCATCCAGCGGGCCTCGCACAACGC
>JAEUMA010000259.1 GCA_016793565.1 Rhizobiaceae bacterium | reverse complement strand
ACCGACGATCATCCGCCGCTCGCCCTGCATTTCGACGATCTCGCCGACCAGCAGGACGGTCTCAGCTTTCGAATCTGAAGCTGGCCTGCCTTCCGCGGTATCGCTTCGTCCCTACTGGACCAGAACCGACCTGCCGCATTTGACGCCCGTGACTCGCACGTCCGCCTGGCCGAGCTTGACGCCCAGTGCCGAGAGCGTGGAGTAGAGCGCGTTGTCCAGCGTCGGCGTCAACGGCGTCAGCGTTGCCTTGAGGGCCGCCGCTATCGCCGAAGGCGTGCCGAGCCCGATCCCCAATCCGACGATATTGACGTCCAGCCGCAGGTCTCCGAGCAGCGATCCGACGGCGGAAGTCAGGTAGTCCTGCGTGGATACGGTCTTGACGGTTCCGTTCTTGATCTCCGTTCCGCTGAAAACCAGGCGGGCTGGAAACAGGTTCTTCATCGAAACGCGGGCCTGGCCGGTCACCGTCAGCACGGGCGTCTTGACTAACGTGGCCGCCTCCAGCGTCGGTGCGACACGAAAGTCCGACAAGCTTGCCGGAGCCTTGGCGATGCGAAGGTCGGCGATACCAGGCGTGGCCGCTACGGTGACCTTGGCATTGGCCGGATTGCCGTCGGTGCAGGAGACATCCACAAGTTGGCCTTCGGCGGTGGCCGCTTCGGCATAGACCGGCAGCGTGATCGTGGTGCCCAGCAGCAGGCCGGCGCCGCCGATCTGCGCGGTGAGCAGGACGCGGGTCTGCGCGGTGCGAACGAGGTCGCCCTGCTCGCCGACCCGGAACCAGGGCGAATGCTGCGGCGGCTCGCCTATGGCCAGGTCGAGCTTGGTGGACGCGATTCCGGGCAGAGTGGCGCCGAGATCGATGCTGACCTGATGACTTCCGTTGGCGACCATCGTCGCCGCGGACACCAGGTCCATGACGCCGACTTCCGCATCCATGCCGGCCGCGCGCTGGCCGAGGGCCAGCTGGCCAGCGCGGCCGAGGTCGATGAGGTGCTTCAGCGGCAGCTTCAGGCTGGGCGCGGCGCTGCCGGCCAGCGCCTTGAGCGCGAGTTCGGCGCGACGAGAAAGGCCGGGCACGGCGGCCATGGCCGAAGCGATCTGGCCGACACTCGCCTGCGACTGCAGGACTTCCTCATAGGTAGCAGCTGTCAGCCTCAACTGGGTGGCAAGCGCATCGAGGAAGGAGAACGCGCTGACGTCGGCGTCGATCAGCGCCTGATAGTCCATGACGTCGAGGCTGACATTGCCGCCGATCAGCCTGCCAAGCACCGCGTTGAGAAGGCCGCCATCGAGGCGAAGCAGGCGCGAGCCGATGGAGAAAGCCGCTTCCGGCTGGGCGCTTGCCACGCCGACGGCGGTCAGCGTCGGAGCCGGGATCATGCCGATCGAAAAGTAGCGCGCGCCCTGCTCCATCAGCGTGACGCGCACCGCGTTGCGCGGCGAGCCGAGCGGCGTAAAGCGCAACTCGGGCGCGATGTCCGCACGCGGTTCGTAGCGCCCGAGTTCGACCCGGACGCGTGGAGCCGGGTCCTGGTCGAAGCGGATGCGCTCCACCTCGCCCTCGTTGATGAACGTCACCCGGGGAACACCGTTGTCGGCAAGGTTCGCGCG
>JAEUMA010000222.1 GCA_016793565.1 Rhizobiaceae bacterium | reverse complement strand
GTTCCTGACGTGCCGGGCGGTCTGGCCGGCACGTCCCCCTCACCCGGCCTCCGCTTCGCTCGGCCACCCTCTCCCCGCTAGGGAGAGGACAATGGCAGCCGTGGTGGCCGATCGCCCGGTGGTCGTGTGCTGACGCCTGTCGACCTCCTCTCCCCGTGGGGAGAGGGTGGCCGAGCGAAGCGGAGGCCGGGTGAGGGGGCATAGTCGCTCGCGGTTTGCCTGAGCCGGCGCCCGCGGGAAGCATGAGCTCGCAGGGGAGGAAGCCATGGCGACCCAGATTCTGTCGGCCATCATCACGATCTTCATCGGCGTCGGCGGGGCCGTCGCCTATTTCTGGGGCGCCAACAAGCTGCTCGATCTGGCGCTGCCCTCGCGCGGCGTCAGCGGCATGGCGGCCGTCGACAATCTGCGCCGGCAGGGGCTGATCCGTCCGTGGCTGTTCATCGGCCCCGCGCTGATCATCCTGGTGATCTATCTCATCTACCCGGTGGTGCAGACGCGCAATCTCTCCTTCCACGACCGGGCGGGCGAAAACTTCGTCGGTTTCGCCAACTACGCCTGGGCCGCCGGTGACCGCGAGTTCCAGAACTCCATCTTCAACAACCTGCTGTGGCTCGCCGTCGTTCCGGCCGCCTGCACCTTTCTCGGCCTGGTGATCGCGGTGCTCACCGACCGCATCTGGTGGGGCACCATCGCCAAGAGCCTGATCTTCCTGCCGCTCGCCATCTCCTTCGTCGGCGCCAGCGTGATCTGGAAGTTCATCTACGAGTACCGCGGCGACGGCCAGGTCCAGATCGGCCTGCTCAACGCGATCGTGCAGCAGCTCGGCGGCACGCCGCAGGTCTGGATATCGCTGCCGTTCTGGAACAGCTTCTTCCTGATGGTGATCCTGATCTGGATCCAGACGGGCTTCGCCATGGTCATCCTCTCGGCTGCCCTGCGCGGCATTCCCGAGGAGACCATCGAGGCCGCCGTCATCGACGGCGCCAACCCGTTCCAGGTCTTCTGGCGCATCATGATCCCGCAGATCTGGGGCACCATCGCCGTCGTGTGGACGACCATCACCATCCTGGTGCTGAAAGTGTTCGACATCGTGCTGACCATGACCAACGGCCAGTGGAACACCCAGGTGCTGGCCAATCTGATGTTCGACTGGATGTTCCGGGGCGGTGGCGATTTCGGGCGCGGCGCGACCATCGCGATCGTCATCATGCTGGCGGTCCTGCCCATCATGGTCTGGAACATCCGCCAGGCCAATCGCGAGGGAGGGCGCTGAGATGGCACAGGCCAGCGGCAAGTCGGCCGGCAAATCCTTCCTCGGCCGTTTCGGCGTCCATATCGCCGTCATGGTCTTCGTCGCCATCTGGACGATACCGACGCTCGGCATCCTGGTATCGTCGCTGCGCGACAAGGACCAGATCGTGGCGTCGGGCTGGTGGCGTGCCTTCTCCAGTTCGACGCAGACGGAAGCGGCTCGCCTGCCGGCGGCATCCGCGCAGGTCGAGAAGGACGGCAAGTTCGTCATCGAGGGAAATCTGTTCGGCGACGGTCCCGTGCGCGAGGTCTCGGCCTTCGGCACGCGTGCGCAGGCGCCGACGGAATTCGCGGCCGGAACCGTGGCCGAGCTGAAGGACGGCGTGACTTTGCAGGTCAATGCCGACGGTGGTTTCGTGCTTGCCTCGCCGGTGGCCTTCGAGGGCGACCGCGGCCAGCGCGTCTACTTCTCCTCCTCCGCCCCTCCGCGCTTTACCACCGAAAACTACGAGACGGTGCTTTTCTCGGAAGGGATAGGCCGCTCCTTCGTCAATTCGCTGACGGTCACGGTGCCGGCCACCATCATCCCGATCATGATTGCCGCCTTCGCGGCCTATGCGCTCGCCTGGATGCGCTTTCCCGGCCGCGCGCTGATCATCGCCGTCATCATCGGCCTGCTCGTCGTGCCGCTGCAGATGACGCTGATCCCGCTGCTTCAGCTCTACAACGGCGTGGCGCTGTTCTTCGGCGTTCCATCCAAGACCTATCTCGGCATCTGGCTGGCGCACACCGGTTTCGGCCTGCCCTTCGCCATCTACCTGCTGCGCAGCTACATGGCCGGCCTGCCGCGCGAACTGATGGAATCGGCCCGCATCGACGGGGCGAGCGATTTCGAGATCTTCGTCAAGATCGTGCTGCCGCTCTCTCTGCCGGTGCTGGCCTCCTTCGCCATCTTCCAGTTTCTCTGGGTCTGGAACGATCTGCTCGTGGCGATGGTGTTCCTGGGCTCGGGCTCCGACCAGCTCGTGCTCACCGGCAAGCTCAACGCGCTGCTCGGCTCGCGCGGCGGCGACTGGGAGATCCTGACGACCTCGGCCTTCGTGACCATCATCGTGCCGCTGATCGTCTTCTTCTCCCTGCAGCGCTACTTCGTCCGTGGGTTGCTGGCGGGATCGGTCAAGGGCGGCTAGGCGACTACCGAACGGCCTCCTGCCGGAGGCGGGATTTGCAAGGGGAATGCTTCGTATGGGTGCGGAAGTGACGACGGACAAGGATTGGTGGCGGGGCGCGGTGATCTACCAGATCTATCCGCGCAGCTACCAGGACTCCGACGGCGACGGCATCGGCGATCTGCGCGGCATCATCCGGCGTCTGCCGCACATCGCCGAACTCGGCGCCGACGCGATCTGGCTGTCGCCCTTCTTCACCTCGCCCATGCTGGATTTCGGCTACGACGTCTCCGACTATCGGGACATCGACCCGATGTTTGGCACGCTGAAGGATTTCGACGACCTGACCGCCGAGGCCCATCGGCTCGGCCTGAAGGTCATGATCGATCTGGTCCTGTCGCACAGCTCTGACCAGCACCCGTGGTTCAAGGAAAGCCGTTCATCACGTTCCAACCCGCGCGCGGACTGGTATGTCTGGGCCGATGCGAAGCCGGACGGCACGCCGCCCAACAACTGGCTGTCGATCTTCGGAGGCTCCGCCTGGCAGTGGGATACCCGCCGCCAGCAATATTACCTGCACAACTTTCTGGCTGAGCAGCCCGACCTCAATTTCCATAACCGCGACGTGCAGGACGCGCTGCTCGACGTCACCCGCTACTGGCTCGAGCGCGGCGTCGACGGCTTTCGGCTGGACACCATCAACTTCTACTTCCACAGCCAGGGGCTGGAGGACAATCCGGCGCTGCCGCCGCACGAGCGCAACGACCAGACGGCGCCGGCCGTCAACCCCTACAACTACCAGGACCATATCTACGACAAGAGCCGGCCCGAGAATCTGGAGTTCCTGCGCCGCTTCCGCGCGGTGCTGGACGAGTTTCCGGCCGCCGCCTCGGTGGGCGAGGTGGGCGATGCCCAGCGCGGTTTGCAGATCGTGGCCGACTACACCGGCGGCAGCGAACGCGTACACATGTGCTACGCGTTCGACTTCCTGGAGCCGGAGAAGATTTCCGGCAGCAAGGTCCGCCGGGTGCTGGAGGCGTTCCAGGACGTCGCGGGCGACGGCTGGTCGTGCTGGGCCTTCTCCAACCATGACGTGGTGCGGCACGCCACCCGCTGGGGCAAGGGCGAGGCCGACGTCGGCGCCTATGTGAAGGTTTTGTGCGCGCTTCTGATGTCGCTGCGCGGGTCGGTCTGCATCTACGAGGGCGAGGAACTGGGCCTGACCGAGGCCGACCTGCGCTTCGAGGATCTGCGCGATCCTTACGGAATTCGCTTCTGGCCGGAATTCAAGGGCCGCGACGGCTGCCGCACGCCGATGGTCTGGGAGGCGGCATCGGCGCATGGCGGGTTTTCGTCGGCGCAGCCGTGGCTGCCGGTGCCCCCTGAGCATCTGCCGTTGGCCGTCGACCGCCAGAGCGGCCGCGACGGTTCGGTGCTGGAGCACTACCGGCGCGTTCTCGCGTTCCGGCGCGCCAATCCGGCGCTGGTTTCCGGCGATATGGAATTCCTCTTCGCCGATGCCGACGTCGTCGCGTTCACGCGCCGGCTGGGCAACGAGGAGGTGGTCTGCGCCTTCAATCTCGGCGCGGCTTCTGCCACAGTGGACCTTGGTGCGGGAACGGCGTTGACGCCGCTGGACGGACACGGGCTCGCCGGCGGGGCCGCCGGTGGCTCGATCAGCCTCGGCGCCTACGGCGCCTGGTTCGGACGGCGCGGATGAATGTTGGTGGGGAAGTAGGGAGAGGGCAGTGGCCAACCTGAAGCTGAAGAACGTCGAGAAGGCCTACGGCGCGGTGAAGATTCTCCACGGCATCGACCTGGAGATCCAGTCGGGCGAGTTCATCGTGTTCGTGGGACCGTCCGGTTGCGGCAAGTCGACGCTTCTGCGATCGATCGCCGGCCTGGAGGAGATCACCGGCGGCACGCTGGAGATCGACGGGCAGGTGGTCAACGACGTGCCGCCGTCGAAGCGCGGCATCGCCATGGTGTTCCAGTCCTACGCGCTCTACCCGCATATGACCGTGTTCGACAACATGGCCTTCGGCATGAAGATCGCGCGCGAGCCCAAGGCCGAGATCGACCGACGCGTTCGTCAGGCAGCCGACATCCTGCAACTGACGAAGTACCTGGACCGGCTGCCCAAGGCACTGTCGGGCGGCCAGCGCCAGCGCGTGGCCATCGGCCGCGCCATCGTGCGCAATCCGAAGGTCTTCTTGTTCGATGAGCCGCTGTCCAACCTCGACGCAGCGCTGCGCGTGGCGACCCGCATCGAGATCGCCAAGCTGAAGGAATCAATGCCGAACACGACCATGATCTACGTGACGCACGACCAGGTCGAGGCGATGACGCTGGCCGACCGCATCGTCGTGCTCAAGGACGGCCGCGTCGAGCAGGTCGGCTCGCCGATGGAGCTGTACCGCAATCCGGGCAACCTGTTCGTCGCCCAGTTCATCGGCTCGCCGGCCATGAACATCCTGCCCGGCAAGATCGAGAAGGCCGGCGCGACCACCGTCGTCAGCCATGTCGGCGGCCGGCAGGCGGCGGTGCCGATCGCCACGCCTGCAAGCGCCGTCGGCTCCGCGGTGAGTTTCGGCGTGCGCCCGGAGGACCTCAACTTCGGCGAAGGCGGCGAGACGCTGTTCGAAGGTCCGGTGGACTATGTCGAGCAGCTCGGCGAGGTCCAGCTCGTCTATGTCGACATCGGCCGCGGTGGCGAACCGCTGGTCGCCAAGGCGCCAGGCAATGTCGAGGTCGTGCGCGGCTCCACCGTGCGGCTTTGGGCCGATCCGGGCGACCTGCGCATATTCGACAGCCAGGGCGCTTCCTACTCGCGCCAGCCGGTGGCACTGGCCGCCTGACGTCGCGGCGCCTGGGTTGCCGGCGCGCATCGACGAGGCGAAGCCGCGGACCGGGGGGTCAGGCCGCGCTTGCGTCCTGCTGATGCAGGACCGCCGCGTCGACCTCACCGACCAGGAAGACCTCCGTCGCCTCGCCGCGTCCGCGCAGCCTGTGCCGGCCGGCGGGAAACGTCTCGAACCGGCTATCGAGGCGCGATGCCGTCTCGCCCGAGACCAGGATCGCCGTCGCGGCGTCGGGCGCCAGCGTCTTGCCGAGTTCCTGCAGCCGCTGGCTGACGTTCACCGTGTCGCCGATGATGGTGTAGTTGACGCGGTCGGAAGCACCGATATTGCCGACGATGACCGGCCCGGTATGAATGCCGATGCGCACGCGCAGTTCGGGCCGCCCGCCTTTCATGGCTTCCTGGTTGTCGGCGGCCAGCCTGTCGCGGATCACGGCGGCCGCGCGAACGGCCGCCGCCGCGTGGCCCTTGAGACGGTCGGGCGCGCCGAAGAAGGCCATCATGCCGTCGCCGAGGAATTTGTCCACCGTTCCGCCCTGCTCGTCGATGGCCGCGCACAGGATCGCGAAGTGGTGGTTCAGCAGCCGCGCGGCCTCCGCCGCTCCCATTTTCTCGGAGAGTGCGGTGAAGCCGGCGATGTCGGTGAACATGACGGTGACGATCACCTCGTGCGATTCGGCGGCGTCGATCTCGCCGCTGCGCACCAGTTTCGCGACCAGCGACCGCGGAATGTAGGTCGAGAAGGCACGCAGCCCAAGAAGCATGGCGTTGAAGGCGGATGCCTGGTCGTCGAGCTCCTGCACGCGGCTGCGCGGAAGCGGTGCGACGCCGTCGAGGTCGAAATTGGCGACGCGCTGCGCCTGTCCGGCGATCACCTGAACCGGGCGCGAAAGGCGCTTGCCGAGCAGAATCGCGGCGACGACCGCCAGCAGCAGGGCGGCGAGCCCCAGCAGCCCCGATAGCCAGGCGCGGGCGAACTCGTCGCCGATGTCGCTGCTGGCGAAGTAGGCGCCGATCGTCCACGGGCGTTCGCCGTAGCCGGTGACCTCACGGGTGATGGCGTAGTACTCTCGGTCGCCGCGCCAGTAGCTGCTGAGCCCGCTTCCCAGATTGATCTCCGAGACCTGGAAGTTCTGGTTCGGATCGGTGCCCAGTTCGCGGATCGGCTTGCGCTCGGCGTAGTGCGCCAGGACGGGGTCGCCGAATGAGCCGAGCGGCATCAGCGGCATGATTCCCCGCGTCCGCGCGTCTGCCTCGGCCAGGCTCGGATGCGCCAGCACGCGGTTGTCGCCGTCGAGGATGAAGGCGTGCGTGCGCAGCCGGCCGGAAAGATCCTTGGTGATGCGCGACAGCGTCTGCAGCTCCACCGGCGCGGCGAGCCACGCCTTGCGCACGCCCTTGCGCGAAAGCGGCTGCGACACATTGGCGAAGAAGCCATATTCGTTGACGACGAAATCGTTCCAGTAGCGGCCGTCGTCCAGCCGTCTTTCGGCCAGGAGCGCCTTGACCTGCGGGGATTCCTCGCTGTGCGGAGCCACGATGCGGATCGCGTCGCCGGGCCCGGTTCCGTTGCGCACCACGCCGCGCTGCATCATGTCGTCGGTGAAGATGAGGATGCCCGTGGCTTCCGGCACGGCCGACAGCGCGCCGGACAGGGTGGCGTTCATGGCGCCGTCGTCGTCGATGTCGAAGGCGCCCTGGGCGTAGAGTTCCGCGATGCCGCCGACCGCCGATTCCACGCCGCTCATGTGGTCGCGAAGAGATTCTTCCATCGCGTCGACCAGCAGGTTTGACTGCGACGACAGGAGGTCGACGGTGTTGCGGTAGTTCATGCCCACCGACAGGGCGAGCACGCCGCCGACGGACAGGAACACCAGGCTGCCGAAGCTGAGCGCCAGGATGACGGCGACCGGGATGCGCCGTCTCGGCACGGGCGAGGGGGCCAGGCGCACCGGCTCTGTCGACGTGACCATCCCGTGTATCGGCCTGCCACCGGAAAATTACAAGCTTCGCCGCCGTGCTCCGGTCGGCTGCGGCGCGCGCCTGCATGCGGGGCGGCGTCGCCGGCCGCCTTAGCCGACGAATGTATCGTAGAGCAGTTTGAGGTTCAAAGCCACGATGATCGCTGCGACCAGCCAGGCGAGCAGCGAAACCCATCCGGGGATAGCCAGCGCGCCCATCTTACGCTTGTCGGAGACGAAGCGCACCAGCGGGATCACCGCGAACGGCAGCTGCATCGACAGCACCACCTGGCTGAGGATCAGCAATTGCGCGGTGCCGCGCTCGCCGTAGATCGCCGTCACCGCCACCACCGGTATGATGGCGAGGCCGCGCGTCAGCAGCCGCCGCGCCCAGGTCGGGATGCGCAGGCGCAGGAAGCCCTCCATCACGATCTGCCCGGCGAGCGTCGCGGTCACCGTGGAGTTGAGGCCCGAGGCCAGCAGCGCCACGGCGAACAGTGTGGAGGCGATGCTCAGCCCCAGCAGCGGCGATAGCAGTTCGTAGGCCTCGCCGATCTCGGCCACCTCCGAATGCCCGCTCTCATGGAAGACCGCCGCCGCGACGATCAGGATCGCGGCGTTGATGAAAAGCGCCAGCATCAGCGCGATCGTGCTGTCCAGGGTGGCGAAGCGGACAGCTTCGCGCTTGCCTTCGTCGGTCCGCTCGTAGGCGCGCGTCTGCACGATCGAGGAATGCAGGTAGAGATTGTGAGGCATCACCGTCGCTCCGATGATGCCGATGGCGATGTAGAGCATCGCCGGATTGGTGACGATCTCGGAATTCGGCAGGAAGCCGCGCAGCACGCCCTCGATCGGCGGAGCGGCGGCGGCGATCTGGATGACGAAGCACACCGCGATTACGATCAGCAGTGCGATCACGAAGGCTTCGAGATAGCGGAAGCCGCGGTTCATCAGCAGCAGGACCAGGAAGGCGTCGAGCGCGGTGATCAGCGCCCCGGTGATCAGGGGGATGCCGAACAGGAGCTGCAGCGCGATCGCCGTGCCGATCACCTCGGCGAGGTCGCAGGCTATGATGGCCGCCTCGCAGGCGATCCACAGCAGGAAGTTGACCGGCCGCGGAAAGCTCTCGCGGCAGGCCTGCGCGAGGTCGCGTCCGGTCGCGATACCGAGCCGCGCTGCCAGCGCCTGCAGCAGGATCGCCATCAGGTTGGACAGCAGGATGACGGTCAGCAGCGTGTAGCCGAATTGCGAGCCGCCGGCGATGTCGGTCGCCCAGTTCCCCGGATCCATGTAGCCCACGGACACCATATAGCCGGGGCCGACGAAGGCGAAGAACCGGCGCATCCACATGCCGGTCTTCGGCACGGGTATCGACGCGTTCACCTCCGGCAGGCTCGGAAGTCGGTCCTGTTCCGGTCCGGCAAAGCGCCACGCCTGCCGTTCTGCCTGTGCGTCGCTCATGAACGAGGGTCCCGCCTTCCAACACTGGGTAAGCCATCAATCTGCGCCAGTGCTCAAAATTATGCAATAGGCTATATTATATCGACTGTGCTTTTCGAAGACGCTCGGCGCGACGTTGAAAATGCCGGGCAAAGATTCGAGCCTGTGCTATGAAACCGCGCGACAATTCCGGCTTGTTCGCCGCGCCTGGTGGCGGCGGCCGGAATCGAAATCGGAGCCGGAGGAAATCGATCTTGGCAGGCACACGCAGGTCCGTACCGCGCCAGCAG
>JAEUMA010000049.1 GCA_016793565.1 Rhizobiaceae bacterium | reverse complement strand
CGTATTCCCGCTTGATAGACGTTTCGAAATAGGGCGGATCGTCGGAATTCAGCGTGACCTTGCAGCCGGCGTCGCGGAGCCGGGGAAAGGGATGTTCCTTAAAGCCGCCGAACAGGCCGAGCGCGATGTTGGAGCCCGGGCAGCACTCCAGCACGACGCCTTCCTCGGCGAGGCGGGCGACCAAGTCCGGATTCTCGATCGCGCGCACGCCGTGGCCGATACGCGCCGGGCGGATGTGGTCGAGCGCGTCGCGGACGCTTTGCCATCCGGCCAGTTCGCCGGCGTGCACGGTAATGCCGAGTCCCGCCTCCCGCGCCAGTTCGAAGGCGCGGACGTAATCCTCCATCTCGCCGAAACGCTCCTCGCCGGCCATGCCGAAGCCAACGACAAGCGGATGCCGGCAGCGCGCGGCAAAGCGGGCGGCCTGCACCACGGCGTCTGCGCCGAAGTGGCGGATACCCACGACGATCATGCGCCCTTCGATGCCGGTCTTGGCGCGCGCGCGCTCGATGCCTTCGCCCAGCGCGCCGACATAGGCCTGCGGGGATAGGCCGGCCTTGTGGGCGTGGTCGGGCGACACGAAGATCTCGGAGTAGATGGCGCCGTCGCGCGCCAGGCTGGTCAGGTAGTGGTCGGCCAGACGAGCATAATCCTCCTCGGAGCGGAAGAGATCGGCGGCGAAGTCATAGGCCGCGAGGAAAGAGGTGAAGTCGTGCCAGACGAAGGCGCCGCCGCTGATGAAGGGCGAGGCGTCTGCGCCGTATTTCGCTGCCTGCTTCAGGACGAGATCGGGCGCCGCCGCACCTTCGATATGGCAGTGCAGCTCGGCTTTCATCGGCATTCGCAATATCCCGTGGTGCATCGGCGCGGCGCGGCCGAGCGCCGCGTCCTAAACAATAGCGCCCGCTGCCCCCATCGGCTATGGTCCGCGCAAATTTCGACGGAACACAATCATGTCAGTACACAGGACCACGGCCGGCGGGGGAATGGAGACCTCCTACGGTTTCCAGGAAGTGGCACCGGGCGCCAAGCAGCCGCTGGTAGACGACGTCTTCCGCAAGGTGGCCAACCGCTACGACCTGATGAACGACCTAATGTCCGGCGGCATGCATCGCCTGTGGAAGGACGCCATGGTCACCTGGCTCAATCCACCCCGGCGGCCCGGCTGGCGCGCTCTGGACGTGGCGGGCGGCACGGGCGACATCGCCTTCCGCATCGCCGAAGCGTCCGACCGGCAGGCCCATGTCACCGTGCTGGACATCAACGGCGCGATGCTGGACGTGGGGCGCGAGCGCGCCGTCCGCAAGCGGCTCGACCCGATGGTCGACTTCGTCGAGGCGAACGCGGAGGAGCTGCCCTTCGCCGACGGCACGTTCGATGCCTATACGATCGCCTTCGGCATCCGCAACGTGCCGCAGATCGCCCGCGCGCTGGCGGAGGCCCACCGCGTGCTGAAGCACGGCGGACGTTTCCTGTGCCTGGAGTTCTCCGAAGTGGAGATGCCTATGCTCGATCGCGTCTACGAGGCGTGGTCGTTCAAGGCCATCCCCCAGATCGGCAAGGCCGTCACCGGCGACGCCGAGCCCTATTCCTATCTCGTGGAATCCATCGCGAAATTCCCCAACCAGGCGCATTTTGCCGAAATGATCGGCGCGGCCGGCTTCCAGCGCGTGACCTGGCGGAACTATTCGGGCGGTATCGCCGCGCTGCACTCGGCCTGGAAGCTCTGACGGGCGCGACGGGATGACGTCGGTCGGAGCAGCCTTCAGGCTGGCGCACGCAGGCTGGATCATGATGCGAGAGGGCGTGATCGCCGCCCTGCCCGGCGACGATCTGTCGGGACTGCCGCTGGTCGGATGGAAGACGGCCCGGCTGTTCACGCGGCGTCGCGCGCGCACTCTCGGGCGCAGCCAGCGTCTGGCCGACGCGGTTGCCAAGCTCGGTCCCTCCTATGTCAAGCTCGGCCAGTTCCTGGCGACAAGGCCCGATGTGGTCGGCAACGACATCGCGCTGGACCTTTCCCTGCTGCAGGACAGCATGCAGACCTTCCCGACGGCGCAGGCGGTGGAGACCATCCAGCTTTCGCTCGGCCGGCCGGTCGACCAGCTCTACGCCTCGTTCGGCGAGCCGGTCGCGGCCGCTTCGATCGCGCAGGTGCATCCCGCCGAGGTGGAGCGCGACGGCGAACGGCGGAAGGTGGCCGTCAAGGTCATCCGGCCGGGCGTGCGGCGCCGCTTCGCGCGCGACCTGGAAAGCTTCTTCCTGGCCGCCCGCCTGCAGGAGCGGTTCATTCCCGCATCGCGCCGACTCCGCCCGGTCGAGGTGGCCCAAACGCTGGCTCAGACGACCAAGATCGAAATGGACCTGCGCCTGGAGGCGGCGGCGCTTTCGGAACTCGGCGAGAACACGCGCGACGACCCCGGTTTTCGCGTGCCCGCGGTCGACTGGGAGCGCACCGGCCGCGACGTCCTCACCATGGAGTGGATCGACGGCGTCAAGCTGACCGACGTCGAGGGACTGCGCGCCGCCGGCCACGACCTCAAGACGCTCGCCGCCACGCTGGTGCAGTCCTTCCTGCGTCATACGCTGCGCGACGGCTTCTTCCATGCCGACATGCATCCCGGCAACCTGTTCTGCCAGGCCGACGGGACGCTGGTGGCCGTCGACCTCGGCATCGCCGGACGCCTCGGCAAGAAGGAGCGCCGCTTCCTGGCGGAGATCCTCTACGGTTTCATCGTCCGCGACTACCGCCGCGTCGCCGAGGTGCATTTCGAGGCCGGTTACGTG
>JAEUMA010000029.1 GCA_016793565.1 Rhizobiaceae bacterium | reverse complement strand
TCTCCTGCTGCCGCGCGACGCAGTCGACGCCAAGAGCGCGATCCTGGAGATTCGCGCCGGCACCGGTGGCGACGAAGCGGCGCTGTTTGCCGGCGACCTGTTCCGCATGTACGAGCGCTATGCCGCGGCGAATGGCTGGCGCGTCGAGGTCATCTCCGCCAGCGATGGCGAAGTCGGCGGCTTCAAGGAAATCATCGCTTCTGTCTCGGGTAAGGGCGTGTTCGCCAAGCTCAAATTCGAGTCGGGCGTGCACCGTGTGCAGCGCGTGCCCGAGACCGAATCGAGCGGCCGCATCCACACATCCGCGGCGACGGTTGCCGTGTTGCCGGAAGCCGAAGAGGTCGACATCGAGATCCGCAACGAGGACATCCGCATCGATACGATGCGCGCCTCGGGCGCGGGCGGACAGCACGTGAACACCACCGATTCGGCGGTGCGCATCACCCACCTACCGACTGGGATCATGGTGGTGTCGGCCGAGAAGTCGCAGCATCAGAACCGCGCACGGGCCATGCAGATCCTGCGGGCGCGGCTGTTCGACATGGAGCGCAACCGGCTCGCCGACGAACGTTCCGAATCGCGCCGGCTACAGGTCGGCTCGGGCGACCGCTCCGAACGCATCCGCACGTACAACTTCCCGCAGGGGCGTGTCACCGACCACCGCATCAACCTCACCCTCTACAAGCTGGACCGGGTGATGGAGGGCGAACTCGAGGAACTGATTTCGGCTCTGATCGCCGACCACCAGGCCAAGCTTTTGGCCGATGCCGGCCAGGATGGCTGAGGCCGCGTCGCTCGGCCACGTACTTCGTCAGGCGAAGCGGCGACTTTCCGCCCTCGGCGATGCGGACGCGGGGCTCGACGCCAGGCTGATCGTCGAGCATTTCTCCGGAACCTCCCGCACCGACGCCATTGCGCGTCCACTGATGACCCTTCCCGTCGAGACGGTCACCGCCATAGGCGCGGCGCTGGCGCGCCGCCTGGCGGGAGAGCCGGTCCACCGGATTCTCGGCTACCGCGAATTCTACGGCCTTCAGCTTCATCTTTCGCCGGCGACGCTCGAGCCCAGGCCCGACACCGAGACGCTGGTCGATGCGATTGTCCCATTCCTTGAGCAACGGGTTTCCGAAACCGGAAGCTGCCGCATTCTCGATCTCGGAACGGGTACCGGCGCGGTGGCGCTGGCGCTGCTGTCTGCGGTGCCGGCCGCAACCGCGCTCGCGACCGACATATCCGCCGAGGCGGCTGAGACCGCCGCTGCGAACGCGCTTCGCCTGACGTTGGCCGAACGGTTCCATGCGGTCGTGTCCAACTGGTGGGAGAAAGTCGAAGGCGAGTTCGATGCAATCGCTTCCAATCCGCCCTATATAGCGAGCAGCGAGATCGGCTTTCTGGCGGCGGGCGTCCGGGAGTTCGATCCGCTTGCCGCGCTGGATGGCGGGAGTGACGGCCTCGACGCCTATCGGGTTATCGCGGCGGGAGCGGACCGGCATCTGGCGCCGGGCGGCCGTATCGGTGTCGAGATCGGCATAGGTCAGGCACAGGCCGTCGCCGCAATTTTTGCGGGGGAAGGTTTCAAGGGCCTATCG
>JAEUMA010000742.1 GCA_016793565.1 Rhizobiaceae bacterium | reverse complement strand
CATACGATCGACCGCTTCCGCCGGGCGTTCACGGAAAGCGACGACTATTTCGGCGAGTACCGCGTGAAGGGCACAAACCCGCCGCGCTGGCTGGCGGCGCGCGGCAGCGTGGTGGAGCGCGACCCGCAAGGGAGGCCTTTGCTCGTCTTCGGCGTCAACTACGACATCACCGCCAGGCGGACGGCCGAGGAGAACCAGCGACAGATGCTGAGAGAACTGAACCACCGCGTGAAGAACACGCTGGCGACCGTTCAGGCCCTCGCCTCGCAGACCGTTCGGCACGCGGCCAACCCGCGGCAGTTCCTGGACGCCTTCAGCGCGCGTTTGCAGGCGCTCGGCCTCGCCCACAGCCTGCTTTCGGACAACGAGTGGCGCGGCATAGGACTGCACCAACTGATCGCGCTGGAAATCAAGCCGTATGACAGCGACAAGCGCATCGGCGTCAGCGGGCCGGACATCTTCCTGACCCCGGACCAGGCTCTAGGCCTGGGCATGATCCTGCACGAACTGGCCAGCAATGCTCTCATGCATGGCGCGCTCTCCAATTCCGCCGGCACGGTAAAGATTTCGTGGCGTGTCGACCGGTCGAAGGCGCCGCGCCGCCTCGTTCTGATCTGGGAGGAGACAGGCGGCCCGCCCGTCGCGGAACCGCAGCGTCACGGCTTCGGCTCGATCCTGATCCGAAGGAGCCTGTCGAAGGTGATCGACAGCCATGTCAGCCACGAATTCCCGCCGACGGGCGTCCGGGCCGAAATCAGCATGCCGGTCGAAGAGGCCGAAGAACCGGCTTAGCGTGGTCTGCCGCCTCCTACGTGGCGGGAGGCTCGCGATCGTCGCGCCTGGCCTGGAAATTCTCGCGGTAGATCACATAGCCTAGTGCAGCGGCAGCCGGTGCGAGAATTGTCAATATTCCGCCGCGCCCACGCATCAGCGTCGGCAGTGCGGCGATCGCCGCGGTCGTGGCGACCGCCATCATCTCGCTCTTGCGCCGCTTGGTGTCGAGCCTTACGCGCCGACCTTGCATGATCTTGTGGACCATCAGCAGGATGGCCGACAGAACAAGGAACGCGAAGCCCAGCGCGACGGCGGCGGTGATGGCCCCGTAGCTGCGCGCGAGTGCGATATATGCCGCGACCAGTAGGAACACCGCCCCGATCAGCGCCACCAGACTCGCGAGCGAATAGGCTATCGCCGCGCGCCGCGCGCGTTTGGCCGCTTCCAGCGTTTCACCGGAAAGCAGCCCCGCGATCAATGATGCGAACATTCAGCCCTCAGCGGCGGGCGAGAAGCGCGAAGATAAAGCCCACGCCAGCCGCGATGGCCAGTGAAGTCACCGGCTTCTCCCGCACGCTGGCCGATATCTGGTCCTCGAGATCCCGAGCGTTCGACTTCAGGTTCTGGATGGTTGCCTCGCCCTGCGCACGCAACTGCTCGACCCCCTCGGCGGCGGCGCGCTTGGCCGTGCCGTAGGAATGTCCGCCCATCGCCGCGAGCTGCTTCGTCAGTGTGGAAAGATCCTCACGTAGTCGCTGAATGTCGGCTTCGAGATCGGTCGTAGTCTTCGCTACCTTTTCGACGTCGTCGGTTTTTGCGGTTGCCATCAAACACTCCTTCAACGGGTAATCCATAACGCCCGGTGGCCGGCGGAGTTCCATTGGCCGGAACCATCGTAGACAAGAGCGCGTTTGGCGGCATGTGTCCAGCAAGATTGCGCTGATGTCCAATCGTTCCGTCCTGCGCGCGCCAGTTGTTCGCCTGCCTCCCAAGTCCACCGCGGAGCTTGTTCTGTCGCGTGCGGCGCAGACGGCGATGGTGATCGTCGGCTTCGTCGCATTCGTGTTCGCGCTGAAGGCCGGGCAGTTCATCCTCGCGCCCGTAAGCCTCGGGATCGTCATCGGGCTGATGTTGGGGCCGGTGGCGGTCATGTTCGAGCGAAGGGGCATGGTGCCTCCGCT
>JAEUMA010000655.1 GCA_016793565.1 Rhizobiaceae bacterium | reverse complement strand
CATGGTTCACTTCAACGGAGACATGAACACCGGACTGACGCTGCGCACCATCCGTATCAAGGACGGCATCGCTGAGGTGCGCGCCGGCGCGACGCTGCTTTACGATTCCGTGCCGGACGAAGAAGAGGCAGAAACCGAACTGAAGGCATCCGCCATGATCTCCGCCATTCGTGACGCACGCGACGGAAACTCGGCCAGCTCGGAGCGAAAGACGGCGCGTGTCGGCGAAGGGGTCAAAATCCTGCTGGTCGACCACGAAGACTCCTTCGTGCACACGCTGGCCAACTATTTCCGCCAGACCGGCGCCGACGTCTCGACGGTACGCACGCCGGTGCCGGAAGAGCTGTTCGACAGCCTGCGGCCGGACCTGGTCGTGCTGTCACCCGGGCCGGGCACGCCCAAGGATTTCGACTGCGCCTCGACGATCCGGAAGGCGCGCGCGCGCGACCTGCCGATCTTCGGCGTGTGCCTCGGGCTGCAGGCGCTGGCGGAGGCCTATGGCGGCGAATTGCGCCAGCTGCATGTCCCGATGCACGGGAAGCCGTCACGCATCCGCGTGTTCAAGCCCGGCATCATCTTCTCCGGCCTGCCCAAGGAGGTGACCGTCGGCCGCTATCACTCGATCTTCGCCGACCCGGTGCGCCTACCGGACGAATTCCAGGTTACCGCCGAGACGGAAGACGGCGTGATCATGGCTTTCGAACACCGCAAGGAACCGGTCGCGGCCGTGCAGTTCCATCCGGAATCGATCATGACTCTCGGCCATAATGCCGGCATGCGGATGATCGAGAACGTGGTGGCCCATCTGCCGCGCAAGGCCAAGGAGAAGGCGGCATGAGCGCGCGTGGTTCCGCGTCGGCGGCCGAGCGTACGCCTTCTCGACGAACAGGCACGGCTGCTCCTCGATAGATCATGCCGGCGAAGAACGTCCACACCCTGGCCTTCTGGTCCATCATCATCGCCTTCGCGGTGATGGGGCTGAAGTTCCTTGCCTGGCGCATGACGGGCTCCGTCGCGCTGTTTTCGGACGCTCTGGAATCGATCGTCAACGTCATCGCCGCGAGCGCCGCCTTCTGGGCCATCACGGTCAGCCACCGCCCGGCCGATCGCGACCATCAGCACGGCCACCACAAGGCCGAATACTTCTCCGCCGTGCTGGAAGGCGTGCTGATCGTCGTCGCCGCCCTCCTGATCCTGGCGGAGGTCTGGCGTTCATGGCAGACGCCGATGTCGTTCGATCAGCCCTGGCCCGGCCTCGCGGTCAACGCTGGAGCCGCCGCCGTCAATGCAACCTGGGCCATGATCCTGATCCGCAACGGCCAGCGCCACCGTTCGCCTGCCCTGGTGGCGGACGGCAAGCATATCATGACCGACGTGATCACCTCGCTCGGGGTGATCGCCGGCCTCGCAGGCGCGATAGCCACCGGGTGGCACCTGCTCGACCCCGCGCTCGCGGTCCTGGTGGCGATTAACATCCTCTACCAGGGCTGGCACGTCGTCACGTCCTCGCTGGACGGCCTGATGGACCGCGCCGTCGACCCGGCCGAACATATGCGTCTGCGCGACATCATCTCGGCCAATTCCCACGGCGCATTGGAAGTACACGACCTGAAGACGCGGATCGCCGGACGCGCGACCTTCATCGAATTTCACCTGGTGGTAGACGCCAACATGAGCGTCGGCGAAAGTCACATCATCTGCGATCGTATCGAGGCCGCGCTCCAGGCCGAGGTGCCTAGCGTGCGCGTCATCATCCATGTCGAACCGGACGACGAGGCCAAGCTGCCGAAGGGAACGCCGGCGGTGCCGTTCGCGTAGGGCAACGGAAACGGCCGTGGTACACGGATTGGCAAGGGATGATCGCTAGAGCATTTTCATCCAGACTGGACGATGGCAAGAAGGTTTTGGCCGACTATCTGTGGAACATGGTTCCAGTCCTTCCACACGGAGACCGAACGATGGCAAGGCTGCCGCTGGTGTTGATGGCATTGCTGCTCGGCAGCGGAGTGGCGTTCGCGCAGAACGCCGGAAGCAAGCCCTCCACGAACGAGCCGGCGGCCGAGGCCGCCGCCCCGGTGAAGCCGAAGAAGAAAAAGGGCCGCGAGTGGGGCCGATTCTCCTCGGCGCGCGTCGGTGACACCGCCGACAGCAATTCGGCGTCCGGCCAGGACTCCACATCGACGCGCAAGATCGGCCAGAGCCCGCGCGCAGAATAGGCCGCCGGCAGCGCAAGCCGTATTGCCACTCAAGCGCCGTTGTCGTATAGGCTGGCGATCATGACATCGCGTTCGAAATCTCCTGCTGCCGGTTCCGCCGCTTTCGCGGCCGATACCGTTCGCGCGCTGTCGTCCGCTCTTCTGCTTCTCGGCCTTATCGGCGATCGCCGGGCTCGCTGAGGAGCGCCCGGCGGTCGATCGGCCGCCGCCGGCCATTCGCTCCTTGCACCTTTCACCGACTTAGACAGTATGCCCGACAGGGGCAGAGGCCGCCCGCGTGCTGACCGGTGCAGGCCAGGAGACGAACGATGAACCAGAGAAGCGAAATCCGCAGCGCCGGCCGCATGCCGGACGCGGTAGTGAAATACCAGCCCTACCCCACCATCGACCTGGCCAACCGGACCTGGCCTTCGAATCGCATCGACAAGGCGCCTATCTGGTGCTCGGTCGACCTGCGCGACGGCAACCAGGCGCTGATCGATCCCATGGGTCACGAACGCAAGGCCCGCATGTTCGGCCTGCTGCTCGACATGGGCTTCAAGGAAATCGAGATTGGCTTCCCCTCGGCCTCGCAGACCGATTTCGACTTCGCCCGCTGGTGCGTGGAACAGGGCGAGGTTCCGGCCGACGTCTCGCTGCAGGTGCTCGTCCAGTGCCGGCCCGAACTCATCAGCCGCACCTTCGAAGCGCTGGAGGGGGCCAGGAACCCGATCGTGCATTTCTACAACTCCACCAGTGAACTCCAGCGCCGCGTCGTGTTCGAGAAGGACGTGGCCGGCATCAAGCGCATCGCCACCGACGCCGCCAAGATGATAACCGACATGGCGGCAAAGGCCGGAGGCGGCTTCCGCTTCGAATATTCGCCCGAGAGCTTTACCGGCACCGAACTGGAGGTCGCGCTGGAGATCTGCAACGCCGTATCGGAGATCGTGAAGCCGACCGCCGACAACAAGCTGATCCTCAATCTGCCGGCGACCGTCGAAATGTCGACCCCGAACATCTATGCCGACATGATCGAGTGGATGTGCCGCAATCTCGACCGGCGCGAGAACGTGCTGGTTTCGCTGCACCCGCACAACGATCGCGGCACCGGCATAGCCGCGACCGAGCTCGGCCTCATGGCCGGCGCCGACCGCGTCGAAGGCACGCTGTTCGGCAATGGCGAGCGCACGGGCAACGTCGACGTGGTGACACTGGCGCTGAACATGTACACGCAGGGCGTCGATCCGGAACTGGATTGCACCGATATCGAGCGCATCAAGGATGTGTTTGAATATTCGAATGAAATGCGCGTTCCCGAGCGCCACCCCTACGTTGGCGAACTGGTCTACACCGCCTTCTCCGGCTCGCACCAGGATGCCATCAACAAAGGCATGAAGGCCATCAGGCAAGCCAACAAGTCGTTGTGGGAAGTGCCCTACCTGCCGATCGACCCGCAGGACGTCGGCCGCTCCTACGAGGCGATCATCCGCATCAACTCGCAGTCGGGCAAGGGCGGCATCGCCTACATCCTGCAGGAAGATTACGGCATCAACCTGCCGCGCAACCTGCAGGTCGAGTTCCGCGAGGAAATCCAGCGTATCACCGACGAAGAAGGCGTGGAGCTGCCCTCGAAGCGCATCCATGAGCGCTTCATGGAGCGTTACGTCACCCAGCCGGGCACGCGGATCCGTTTCGTCGACCACCACACCTATCCCGATGATGCCGGCCAGAAGGGCACGCGCATCGTTGCGGCGGAAGTTACCGATGGCGGCGAGACCAAGCGCATCGAAGGCAAGGGTACCGGCCCGATCGACGGCTTTATCAACGCGCTGTCGATCTATCTCGGTATTCCGATGTCGGTTGCGGACTACTCCGAACACTCGCTCCAGCACGGCTCCAATGCAGCGGCCATCGCCTATGTCGAGGTCGAGCATCCGGGTGGAAAGATCTTCGGCGTCGGCATCAACACGAATATCGTGACGGCCTCGCTCGAAGCGATCGTTTCGGCCGCCAACCGTGTGCTGGCCGCCCGCGGCTGATTGCGCACCGACGGAATGAAAAGGCCCGGCGATAATGTCGCCGGGCTTTTTTTGTTTTAGGGCGTGTCGGACTGGAGAGAGTTGGTTCGTCTTCTACGTATTGGAAGCGAAACCACAGTCGAAAGGATCACGTCATGGAAAAGAACACCATCTGCGTTTGGTACGACAAGGATGCCGAGGCTGCCGCCCGCTTTTATGCGGAAACCTTTCCCGACAGTTCCGTCGGTGCCATCGTCCGCACCCCCGGCGACTATCCGGCGGGCAAGCAGGGCGATGTGCTGGTCGTTGAATTCACGGTTGCAGGCATTCCGTGCATCGGCCTGAACGGCGGCTCTACATTCAAGCAGACGGAAGCTTTTTCCTTCCAGATCTCGACGGAGGATCAGGAAGAAACCGACCGTTACTGGAACGCGATCGTCGGAAACGGCGGACAGGAAAGTGAATGCGGCTGGTGCAAGGACAAGTGGGGCGTATCCTGGCAGATCACGCCGCGTGTCCTGATGGAAGCTCTCAAGGCAGGCGGCGACGAGGCAAAGCGCGCCTT
>JAEUMA010000641.1 GCA_016793565.1 Rhizobiaceae bacterium | reverse complement strand
GGGGATAGGCCCGCCGGTAGAGCCGCACGGCGAGTGCGGCGGCGACCACCGCGGCGACGCTGGTCATCGCCCAGGACAGCATGGCCGGCGCCTGTCCCAGGAGCGGCGCGCGCACGATCTGCAGCAGGTGGTAGAAATAGTTGAGCTGGATGAACACCACCTTGCCCTTGATCAGGTTGGCGTCCCAGAAGATCGGGGTGATGAAGAACACCACCTGCAGCACGTTGGTCAGGATGATCGGGATGTCGCGGAAGCGCGCCGAGACCACGGCGACGATCATCGAGGCGAAGAAGACGTTGGCGAAAAAGACGATGAGGCCCGGAATGATGAGCAGGTAGTGCCAGCTGATCGTGTGGATGAAGAGAGCGTAGACGATCAGGTAGATCACCATGTTGTGCAGAAGGATGATCACGTTTCGGGCGAAGGTCCGGTAGATATAGATGCTGATGGGCGCCGCGACGTTCTTCATCTGGTTGGCGGCGGCGATGTATGTCTCGCCGCTCTCGTTGATCACACTGGTGTAGAAACCCCAGAAGATCAGGCCGACGGAGAGGTAGGGCAGGAAGTTCGATATGTCCTGCTGGAAGATCGAGCTGAACACGAAGCCGAGCGCGGCGACCGTGATGCCCATTGTGAGCGTGATCCAGAATGGTCCCAGCACCGAGCGGCGGAACCGCTTCTTGATGTCGTGGACGGCAAAGCGCAGCCATAATTCGTGGCGGCGCAAGCCCTCGACGAGGTCGCGCCTGCTCAGTTCCGGCAGGCTCTCGGCTGCGATGAGGACGGTTTTCTTGGGGGTCGGCAGGGTCATGAGCACCGTGAAGCCGCAGGACGCCCCGTTCCTGAAAGCAGAACTTTGGCGGATTGATGGGCTTCCCAGGCTTGCGGCGTGAGCGGCGCAGGCCCGCCAGCCGATGCAATGGGGCCGGCGCTCTATATAATCTCCGCTTCGCGGCTGCAACATCCGCCGCCGTCGACGCACCGCTCTCGGAAGCTGTCCGCAAAACCTTCCTTTGACGGGCTTGCCCGCCTTGTCCGGAAACACTGGAGATCCGACGCCATTTCGGACAAAGTTCCAGGCGGACGGGAAAGCGGACGGATCCATCATGACGGCGGTCGGCTATGCGCGGGTCTCGACCGCGGACCAAGAAACGGCCCTGCAGGTCGCTGCCCTGCGGGCCGCAGGCTGCGAGCGGCTGTTCGAGGACCGGGCCTCCGGCGCTGTCGCCTCGCGGCCGGGCCTTGCGGAAGCCCTGGCCTATCTGAGGGAGGGCGACACGCTCGTGGTCTGGAAGCTCGACCGCCTCGGCCGCTCCCTCGGCCACCTGATCGAGGTGGTCCATGAACTCGACCGGCGCGGCGTCGGCTTCCGCTCCCTCACCGAGAACATCGACACCACCACCCCCGGAGGGCGGCTGGTGTTCCATCTGTTCGGCGCGCTGGCCCAGTTCGAGCGGGATCTCATTGGCGAGCGGACTCGCGCCGGGCTGGAAGCGGCCGCAGCCGGAGGCCGCAAGGGCGGCCGCCGGGCGGTGGTGACACCGGAGAAGCTGAGAAAGGCCAGGCTGCACATCGCGTCAGGCCTGACCGTCCGCGAGGCGGCCGCCCGCCTCAAGGTCGGCAAGACGGCCCTCTACGCCGCCCTGCGGCGGGAATGAACGGTCAGCGTTCGCGGAAGGCGCGGGCGAAGCTGTCGGTCAGCGGCTTCAGGAAGTAGCTGAGCGGCGTGCGCGATCCGGTCTGGATATAGACTTCCGCCGGCAGGCCGGGAACCAGGAGGTCTTCCTTGTCGAGCCTGTTGCGTTCCTCGTCCGGAATGAAGACCTCCACCTCGTAGAAGGCGCGGCCGCTCTGCTGGTCGAGCTTGCGGTCGGCCGAGATCTTCACCACCTCGCCGTTGAGCTCGGGCGTGGTGCGGCGGTTGAAGGCCGAGAATTTCACCAGAGCCGGCTGGCCGATCATCACCTGGTCGCGCTTGCTGGGATCGATGCGGCCCTTGAGGATGAGCCGGTCGGCGGTCGGCACGATGTTCATGATCTTCTCGCCGGGAGCAACGACGGCCCCGACCGCAAAGACGGCCATGTCCTGCACCACGCCGTCCTGCGGCGAGGTCAGTTCGGTCCGCGAGAGGTCTTCCTCGGCGACGATCAGGCGCTGCTGCAGCTCGGCGATCTTGCTCTCGACGTCGCGCAGCTCGTCGATGGAGGATTCCAGTCGGGTCTCCTGCAGGCGGGTGATCTCGATGCCGTTCTCTTGGATCTGGCCGCGCAGACGAGCGGCGTCGGCGTCGAGAGCGCCGAGCTCGCCTTCCAGGCGCGCCTTCTCGCGAACGAATTCCTGGCTCAGCGTGCGCGTCGTCAGCTTCTGGGTCAGAAGGTCGCCCTGGATGCGGAGTTCCTCAGCAACCGCGGCGATCTGGGTCTCGAAGCTGCGCTTGCGCGCCTCCGTGCCCTCGATCTGGCTATCGAGCTGGCCGATGCGCTCCTTGAGCTGGCTGACCTGCTGGCCGAAATTGGTGAGCCGGGCCTGGAACAGGCCGAGCTGGTCCTTGATGTTCTTGGCGAGATCCGGATTGGTCTTGGCCTTTTCGACCAGTTCCGGCGGGAACTCGACCTCGGTTACGTTGTTGACCTCGGCCTGCAGGCGGGCGCGGCGCACCAGAAGCTCGTCGAGCTGCGACGAAACGATGGCGTAGCTCGCCGCCGACGAGGTCCGGTCGAAGCGCAGCAGCACCTGTCCGGCCTTCACATGGTCGCCGTCGCGCACCAGGATCTCGCCGACCAGCCCGCCCGTGGTGTGCTGGATCGGCTTGATGCTGCTTTCGACCCGGATCTCGGCCGGGGCGATGACGGCGCTGTGCAGCTCGCTGGCGACCGACCACCAACCGACGCCGCCGAAGGTCAGCGCGATGGCGATCAACCCCATGACGATGTGGCGATCGGCCCGCCAACGGGTGGTATCGTAGGCGAAATAGTCGTCGGCGGTGCTCATGCTTGGGTCCCTACGTTCAGCTCAGGACGGTTGAGCGGAACCACCTGTCCCGATTTGCGCGTGGCCATCTGCAGGACTTCGTTGCGCGGCCCGAAGGCATGCTGTTGGCCGTCGCGCATCACCAGCAGCATCTCGCAGGCGGCAATGGCGCTGGGCCGGTGCGCCATCACCACCACCGCGCAGCCGCGCTTCTTGGCGTCCTCGATCGCGGCGACCAGCGACATCTCGCCTTCGGCGTCGAGGTTCGAATTGGGTTCGTCGAAGACGAGCAGAAGTGCTTCTCCATAGAGGGCGCGGGCCAGGCCGATGCGCTGGCGCTGGCCACCGGAGAGCTGCGAGCCGCCGTCGCCGATTTCGGTGTCGTAGCCCTTCGGAAGTTTCAGGATCATCTCGTGCCCGCCGGCGCGCTTGGCCGCTTCGACGATCTTGGCTTCGTTGGCGCCGGGCTGGAAGCGGGCGATGTTCTCCGCCACGGTGCCGGCGAACAGCGAGACTTCCTGCGGCAGGTAGCCGACCTTGCGGCCAAGCGTCTCGTCGTTCCACTGGTCGAGCGTGGCGCCGTCGAGGCGGATTTCGCCCTCCTTTGCCGGCCAGATGCCGACCAGGCCGCGCGCCAGCGTAGACTTGCCGCTGGCGCTCGGTCCGATCACGCCGACGGCCGTGCCGGGCTCGATCGCGAAGTTGATCTTCTGCACATAGGGCTTCTGCATGCCCGGAGTGGTGATCGTCAGGTTGGAGACGGCGATACGGGCCTTCGGATCGGGCAGTTCCGTCTTCTGCTCCGGCAGCGGGGTCTGCGCCAGGAATTCCTTGAGCGACTTCATGCCGGCGCGGGCGCGGGAGAAGCCTTTCCAGTTCGCGATGACCTGATCGATCGGCGCCAGAGCACGGCCCATCATGATCGACGACGCGATCATGATGCCCGGTGTGATCTCCTGCTGGACGGTCAGCCAGGCGCCCACGGCCAGGATCAGCGACTGCAGGAACATGCGGAACGTGCGCGAGAAGACCTGAAAGAAGCCCGAACGGTTGCTGTGCACGATCTGGGCGTCGAGCGAGCGGCTGCGCGCCTTGCCCCACAGGTTGCGGGCGGTACGGCCCATGCCCAGGGCACGGACCGTCTCGGCATCGCGGCGGAACGATTCGGCGATCTTTTCGCTCAGCGCGTTGGACTTGCGCCACTCCGCTTCCTGGTTGCGGGTCAGCAGCTGGTTGACGATGGCGATCGTGAACAGGACGACGCCTGCGCCGACCGAGAACCAACCCAGGATCGGGTGGAACAGGAAA
>JAEUMA010000618.1 GCA_016793565.1 Rhizobiaceae bacterium | reverse complement strand
AGAACAAATGCTTGAGATCAAGAACCTCCACGCCCGCATCGCCTCCACCGGGACACCGATCATCAACGGGCTGAACCTGACCGTTCAGGACGGCGAGGTCGCCGCCATCATGGGTCCCAACGGGTCGGGCAAATCGACGCTCTCCTATGTGCTGGCGGGCCGCGAGGACTACGAGGTCACCGAGGGCGATATCCTCTTCAACGGTCGGTCGATCCTGGAGATGGATCCTGCCGAGCGCGCGTCGGCGGGCATCTTCCTCGCCTTCCAGTATCCAATGGAGATACCGGGCGTGGCGACCATGGAGTTCCTCAAGGTCGCCATGAACGCGCAGAGGAAGGCGCGCGGCGAGGAGCCGCTCAAGGTGCCGGACTTCATCAAGAAGGTGCGCGCCGCCGCGGAATCGCTGCAGATGGACATGGCGATGCTGAAGCGCCCGCTCAATGTCGGTTTCTCCGGCGGCGAGAAGAAGCGCGCCGAGGTGTTGCAGATGACGCTCCTGCAGCCAGCGCTCTGCGTGCTGGACGAAACGGATTCCGGTCTCGACATCGATGCCCTGCGCATCGTGGCCGATGGCGTCAACGCGCTGCGCTCGCCCGACCGTTCGATCGTGGTCATCACCCACTATCAGCGCCTGCTCGACCACATCGTGCCGGATAGCGTCCACGTGCTCTATCGCGGCCAGGTGATCCGTTCCGGCGACAAGTCGCTGGCGCAAACGCTGGAAAGCGAAGGCTATGCCGGGATCATAGGCGAGGCGGCCTAGGTGAGCGTGATGAACATCCACTCCCAGCCTGCCCGCACTCCGGCCGAGACAGCGCTGATCGCGGCCTTCGGCGAACGCATGTCCGATCTGCCGGGCGACAGCGTGGTCACCATCAAGCGCGACGAGGCGATCGAGCGCATCAAGGCGGGGCTGCCCACCCGCCGCATCGAGTCCTGGCACTACACCGACCTGCGGCGTCTGCTCACCAGCGTTCCGCAACCGGGCGAAGCTGCGGCCGCTCCGTTGGCCGCATTGGTCGACGGCTCGGCGGTTCTGACGCTGGTCGACGGCGCAGTCGCTGGCTCGACACCGGCTGTCGAAGGCCTGCATGCACAGCCGCTGTCGGAGAAGCTCATCGACGGCAGCTTCGCTCCCGCGCTCGATATGCGCGGCGACGACGACGCCATCGGCGCGCTCAACGCCGCATTCGTATCGGACGGCTGGTTACTCGACATCGCCGCCGATGCTGTGCTGCCCGCGCCGGTCGAACTGCAGAACGTCCACGGCGGCGGCCAGAGCCATGTCCGCATGGCCGTACGCGCCGGCAAAAACGCCAAGGCGACGATCGTCGAGCGGCAATCCGGCAGCGGCGACGCGCTGGTGAGTTCGGTCAGCCACCTGACGCTGGCGCCGGGCGCCGACATCCTTTGGGTGATCTTCCAGGAGCAGCCGGCCACGGCCACGCAACTCGCGCAGTTCAACGCGGAAATGGGGCATGGCGCCCGCCTGACGCTGCTTGTGGTCAATGCCGGCGGCAAGCTCGTACGCCAGGAGGTTCTGGTCAAGGCGGCGGGCGAGGGCGGCGAGTTCAAGCTGCGGGCGGTCAATCTCCTGTCCGGCGCGAGCCACACCGACCTGACGATGGTTCTGGATCACGCGGTACCCGGAACGACATCGACCGAAATCGTGCGCAATGTCGTCACCGACCGTGCGCACGGCGTCTTCCAGGGCCGCATAAACGTGGCGCCTCTGGCGCAGAAGACTGACGCCAAGATGGCATGCAACACGCTGCTCCTGTCGGACGACGCCGAGTTCTCCGCCAAGCCGGAACTGGAGATCTTCGCGGACGACGTAGCATGCGGCCACGGCGCGACCGTCACCGAAATCGACGCCAACCACCTGTTCTATCTGATGGCGCGCGGCATCGACGAGAAGTCGGCGCGCGGCTTGTTGGTCAAGGCCTTCATCGCCGAAATCATCGAAGAACTCGAAGACGAGGTGCTGGTCGAGGCGCTGGAGAATCGGCTGGCGACCTGGTTCGCGGAGCACGGGTGATGGATCAGGCCGTCACGCAAAAGCCATACGACGTCGAAGCCATCCGCCGCGATTTCCCGATCCTGTCGCGACAGGTCTACGGCAAGCCGCTGGTCTATCTCGACAATGGCGCTTCGGCGCAGAAGCCGCAGGTGGTGCTCGGCACGATCGACCACGCCTACCGCAACGAATACGCCAACGTACATCGTGGCCTGCACTTCCTCTCCAATGCCGCGACCGACGCCTATGAAAAGGCGCGCGAGACGGTGCGCCGCTTCCTCAATGCGGGCAGCACCGAGGAGATCGTCTTCACTTCCAACGCCACCTCGGCCATCAACACGGTGGCCTATGGCTACGGCATGCCCCGCCTCGGGGAGGGCGACGAGATCGTGCTCTCGATCATGGAGCACCACTCCAACATCGTGCCATGGCATTTCATCCGCGAGCGGCAGGGCGCGAAGCTGGTCTGGGTGCCGGTGGACGATCTCGGCGCGTTCCACATCGAGGATTTCGAGGCGAGCCTAACCGACCGCACGAAGCTCGTCGCCATCACGCATATGTCGAACGCGCTCGGCACCGTGACGCCCATCAAGGAGATCTGCCGCATCGCGCACGCGCGCGGCATCCCGGTGCTGGTCGATGGCAGCCAAGGCGCCGTGCATCTGCCGGTCGACGTGCGCGACCGCGATTGCGATTTCTATGTCTTCACCGGCCACAAGGTGTACGGCCCCAGCGGTATCGGCGTGCTCTACGGCAAGCGCGCAATCCTCGAAGAGATGCGCCCCTTCCAGGGTGGAGGCGAGATGATTTTCGAGGTCACCGAAGACAACGTCACCTACAATGACCCGCCGCATCGATTCGAAGCCGGCACGCCGCCGATCGTGCAGGCGATCGGGCTCGGTGCCGCGCTGGACTACATGGACGCGGTCGGCCGCGATGCCATCGCAGCGCACGAGGCCGATCTCAAGACCTACGCACACGAACGTCTCGGCGCGATCAATTCGCTGCGCATCTTCGGCGACGCTCCCGGCAAGGGCGCCATCGTCTCGTTCGAGATGCAGGGTATCCACGCCCACGACGTATCGATGGTGATCGACAGGGCGGGCGTCGCTGTTCGCGCCGGCACGCATTGCGCCCAGCCGCTGTTGAAGCGCTTCGGCGTCACCTCGACATGCCGGGCGTCCTTCGCCATGTATAATACCAGGGCTGAGATCGACGTTCTGGCGAATGCGCTGGAGAAGGCGCGGAAATTCTTCGGATGAACGCCATGGGTGACCTGAGCGACACCGACGACGCCGTCGCGGGCAGCGAGTTGACGGCGGCGTCGAGCATTCCGGCCGAGGAACTGGCACGCCTGACGGACGACATCGTGGCGGCGCTGAAGACGGTGTACGACCCCGAAATCCCCGCCGACATCTACGAATTGGGACTAGTCTACAAGGTCGACATCGAGGACGACCGCCGCGTCAAGATCGACATGACGCTGACTGCGCCGGGTTGCCCGGTGGCCGGCGAGATGCCGGGCTGGGTGCAGAACGCGGTGAGCGCGGTGGAGGGTGTGCAGGACGTCGACGTCAACATGGTGTTCGATCCGCCCTGGACGCCGGACCGAATGTCGGAAGAGGCGAAGGTTGCCGTCGGCTGGTACTGACGCGCCGAGGCGGGTTGCACAGCCGCGTAATATTCACCATCTTCGAGGCAAGATCATTCCGCGGGCCTTTAACCCGCTGCGAGTGGAGAAGACCATGGGCAAGTTTGCCGTCATTAGCCTAACCGACCGCGCCGCCGAACGCGTCAACGAAATCATGGCGTCGCGGCAGGACGCCCGCGGCATTCGCCTGGGCATCAAGAAAGGCGGCTGCGCCGGCATGGAATACACGGTTGCCCTGGTGACCGAGCCTAATGCGGCCGACGATCATATCGAGCACGACGGCGCGCATGTCTACGTCGCTCCGGAAGCCGCGCTGTTCCTGCTCGGAACCGAGATGGATTTCGAGGCGACGCCGCTGCGCACTGGGTTCACCTTCCGCAATCCGAACCAGAGTTCCGCCTGCGGCTGCGGCGAGTCGGTCGAACTAAAGCCCGCCGACCTCAAGGCTCTCGCGGAGGCGCGCGCGCAGGGCGCCGCCTGAACGGATGTCGGGCCGGCGCCAAGCTCCGCACGGCCCCGCGTTCCTATTCGACCCACAGACCATGACGCCGATGCCAGTCGGCTATCGATTCCCGCGGGTAAAGGTCGAAGACGAGATCGCCTTCTCGGATGTCCGGCTCAACCCAGTTGGCCTTGTACTTCAGCATCAGATGCGTGCGCTGTGGTGGCAGGGCCAACGCGGTGTCGATCGAAGAGGCGAACGGGTGGACCAGTTCCGGCCATGTCGGATCGTAGAGCCACAGCGCCGAGCCGCATTCGCGGCAGAAATTGCGCTCGCCCGACGAAATTTCGCATCGAGGGTGTTCTTCGTCCTCGATCGCGGCGCGGAACACCCCGACATGCGCCTTACCCTCGACCTTCAGCGTGACCGCATCGGCTCCCAGATTGATCGCAAAGCCACCGCCGCCCTGCTGCTTGCGGCAGATCGAGCAGTAGCAGAGCTGGTAGGGAACGGGCGTATGGCTGTCGACGGAAAACCGGACCTTGCCGCACCGGCAGGATCCTTTCAGCACGAACGGCATGGTTTGTCCTCGCGTGGCGAACCGGGCATGGCATGAACATAGCGTCGGCGACTGGCCTGGACACCCCGGCGCTGCGAAGATGCGCGGATGGATGACGAATCGATCGAAGATCTCTTTTCCCGACTGGGGCCGGTGCGGATCCGGCGCCTGTTCGGCGGCAAGGGCATCTATCATCACGGCGTGATCGTCGCGATCGTGGTGCGTGACGAACTGATGCTGAAGGCCGATGCCGAACTGGCAGCCGAATTTGCCGCAGCCGGCTGCGCACAGTGGGTCTACGAGGGGTCACGGCACGGGAAAAAGGTGGCAATGCCGTATTGGAGCTTGCCGGACGGCGCCGTCGACGATCCCGACGAAATGGCGATATGGGCGCGCAAGTCCTACTTTGCAGGCCTGCGCGCGGCGAAAGACGTCAGGCCTTGATCGCGATCCGCATAAAGGCGGGCACATCGTCGCCGAAGCCAACGACCGTGTTGGGTTCGTCCTCGTCGCGATAGCCGCGGCCGCGTTCAGGACGCGGCGGCCGGCGGGCCTCTTCGCCACGCTGCTCGTTGCGTTCCTTGCGCTCGCTGTTGCTGGCGGCGATGGCTTCCTTGCGCGAACGCCGCTCGGCGATGTCGGACACGTTGCTCGGCGCTTCCTCGGCGGGAGCCGCAGCAGGCTTGTCGTGTTTGCGGCCTCGATCGCGATCACGACCCCGGTCGCGCGTGCGGCCGCGACCCCGCGAATCGTCCTTGTCCTCGCTCTCGACCTGGGTCGACAGATCCCCGTCCAGCCACTCGATCTTCTGTCCGGTCAGCTTCTCGATCGCGTCGACATATTTGGTGTCCGCGCGCGTGGCGATGGTGAACGCCTTGCCCGATCGGCCCGCCCGCCCGGTGCGGCCGATGCGATGCACATAGTCTTCCGCATGGATCGGCACGTCATAGTTGAAGACATGGCTGACGTCGGGGATGTCAAGGCCGCGCGCGGCGACGTCCGAAGCAACCAGCAGCTTCAGCTTGCCGTCGCGGAAATTGGCCAGCATCGTCATCCGAGCGCGCTGGTCCATGTCGCCATGCAGGGCGCCGGCGTTGAAGTCGTACTTGATCAGCGACCGGAACAGTTCCGACACTTCGACCTTGCGGTTGCAGAAGATGATCGCGTTCTTGAGGCCGGCGTCCTCGTCACGGATCAGCCGGCGCAGCGTCTCGCGCTTGTCCCATGGCTTGGACGCCGACTTGACCAGCCTCTGCGAGACCGTTGCCGCCGTCGTCGCGGCCTTCGCCACCTCCACGCGGACCGGAGCCTGGAGGAATTTCTCCGTCAGCTTGGTGATCTCCGGCGGCATCGTCGCCGAGAAGAACAGCGTCTGCCGGGTGAAAGGGATCATCTCGCAGATCCGCTCGATGTCGGGGATGAAGCCCATGTCGAGCATGCGGTCGGCTTCGTCGATGACCAGGATCTCGACGCCGGTTAGCAGCAGTTTGCCGCGCTCGCGATGGTCGAGGAGGCGTCCGGGCGTAGCGATCAGAACGTCGGCACCGCGCTCCAGCTTCTTGTCCTGCTCGTCGAAGGACACGCCGCCAATCAGCAGCGCGATGTTGAGCTTGTGGTTCTTGCCGTATTTGATGAAGTTCTCTTCCACCTGGGCGGCGAGTTCGCGCGTCGGCTCGAGGATCAGCGTGCGCGGCATGCGGGCGCGGGCACGCCCTTTCTCAAGCCGCGTGATCATCGGCAGGACGAACGCCGCCGTCTTGCCCGTTCCGGTCTGGGCTATGCCCAGCACATCCTTGCCCTGCACGGCGTGCGGTATGGCGCCGGCCTGGATCGGCGTCGGCGTCGTGTAGCCTGCGTCGGTGACTGCGGACAGCACCTTTTCGGATAGGCCGAGATCGGAGAAGCTGATCGCTTCTTGGTCGACAGGGTCAGCAGATGACAAGATCGGGTCAGCCCTTGGCTGGTTTCAAGGCGGTCTCTACAGGGCCGCGGCGAGCACCTCGTATGCGCCCGCACCTGCATTTTGTTGCATCGCGATACGGCCAACCCTGTGTTTTGTCAACAGAAGTCAGACAAAATGCAATGATTGTTACGACAAATTAATTAACGTCATCGATCGCAGCCGAGTCAGTAGCGAAACTGTTCGGCAAGGATCCGCTCGTTCCACGAGTGCGTCGGGTCGAAAAGCACGGTCGCCTTCTCGCCCGCCTGCTCGCGAACCTTCACCACCAGAACCGATTTGATCTCTGTATGGTCGGCCACGGCATTCACCGGCCGCTTCTGCGCCTCGAGAACGTCGAAGCGTACGGCCGAGCGGTTGGGAATGAGAGCGCCGCGCCAACGCCGCGGCCGGAATGGGCTTACCGGCGTCAGCGCAAGCAATGGCGCGTCGAGCGGCAGGATGGGGCCGTGGGCCGACAGGTTGTAGGCGGTTGAGCCCGCCGGCGTCGCCACCATCGCGCCGTCGCAGATCAGCTCGTCGAGCCGCACCTGGTCGTCGATCGTGATGCGCAGCTTGGCGGCCTGGTAGGACTGCCGAAGCAGCGACACCTCGTTGATGGCGAGCGCGCGGCTGGTCGAGCCGTCGCTGTTTTCCGTAATCATCTCCAGCGGCTTGATCGTCTCGGGAACGGCCGCGGCGATTCGCTCCAGCAATCCGGCCTCGCGGAATTCGTTCATCAGGAAGCCGACGGTCCCGCGGTTCATGCCATAGACCTTTCGGCCGCTTCCCATCGTGTCGCGCAGCGTCTGCAGCAGGAAGCCGTCGCCGCCGAGGGCGACGATCACGTCGGCATCTTCCAGCGGAACGTTCTCGTACCGGCGCGCGAGACGCCGGGCGGCAGCCATGGCGTCGGCACTGTCGGAACTGGTGAAGGCGAGGCGTATCGGCGCTTCGCTCATGCGGACTCCCGGCGCGTCTCGTGGCGCAGGCTGCACGTAGCATGGCGGCCGTTGTGCGCCTAGCGGATCCGTTCGCGTGGAACGACGACGGATACACCCCAAGGACGTTGGGGCAGGCCGCCACCGTGCCGGCTTGGGCGCACCGTGTCCAAATATCCACGGTTACTCAATTTTCATGGTCATTCGCATCGCAACGCATTATTGAGAATCGCCATTGGCGTTTGGCTTACGTAACTTGGTATGGTGCGGTGCGGCATGAGGGTGGTGCCGTGGACATCGGGGCGATTGTGCAGGTGCATGCATGGGGATAGGCATGTGGAGGGGGCTCAAAGGCGATGACGCTTCGGGCGTCAGCGTTGAGTCACCCGGCGCGGCCGACTTGCAGGCCTTCTTCGAAGAACAGTCGGATACCTTCCGCTTTCTCGCGATAACGCCGCTCGAAAGGCCGGATCTGCGTCTGGCCCGCGCGCTGCGCCGGCAGGAAGCCGCGACGGCTGTTGCGATCGGCGCGGACCCGCTCGCCTGGCCTGATCTGTTCGAGAGCCTCGGGCGCGAGCCAGCCGGCTACGGCCTCGCGTTGCCGGCCGGAATAACGGGACTGCCAGCCGAACCGCCGCGCGGCGCAGAGTTCCTCGTTGCGACCTGTTCCGGTCGCGATCTGCCTGCGGCCTGGCGGCGCCTTCCGCTCATTGCCCAGGTTTGTTCCGTCGACGAAGCCGAGCAGGCGCTG
>JAEUMA010000600.1 GCA_016793565.1 Rhizobiaceae bacterium | reverse complement strand
TGATGTCGGCGCTCGGTCTGCGCGATGTCTTCTCGATGGATTTTCGCGTCGAGGAGAGCGGCCGGGTGCACCTCATCGAGTTCGAGGTGTGCCCCGGTCTGCCCTGCTTCGATTTTCGCGATTATTGCCGCGCGCAGTGGTCGCTGGACCTTGCGTCCGCGATGGCGGAGACGGCGGCGAGAAGGCTCGCTCTATAGGCTGGCCATGCAGATCTTGGTGTGGCCGGCGCCGACGAAGCCGAGCTGGCGGGCAGCCGCCTTCGACAGGTCGATGACTCGCCCACGCACGAACGGACCGCGATCGTTGATGCGCACCACGACCGACTTGCCGTTGCGCTGGTTGGTGACTTTCACCTTGGTGCCGAAGGGCAGCGAGCGATGCGCGGCGGTCATGGCGGACGGATTCATCCGTTCGCCGGAAGCGGTACGGGAATTGAGGGCGTACCAGGAGGCGGAACCACACTGCGCCAAGGCCGGCGCGGCAAGGCCTGTCAGGAGGGCAGTTGCAACAACCGTCGCGGCGAGGGGCCGGGCGAATTCCACCATAAGCAAGTACTCCAAAGTTAACAACGCCTGCCGCCTAGGTGGAATTGCGGCAGAGATCGCGGCGAAACAAGGTCAGAATCGTGGCGGGGCAACACGTTTCGAATCATCGAGTCACATAAATTCAGGTAAACCCGCGCCGTTCCTCGACGTCTCCATTCGCTGATCTCGAGCGATTCTGGGGTTGACTTCGGGTCACCTTTGCAACCCGTTTTCGATCGCTGCGCCGAGCTTGCGCAAGCCAAATGCGCGGTCATGCAGGGTCCCAATACGGCGCGAAAGAAGCGCACAGCACACTTGCCAACCAACTGGTTGGTTTGTAGATTTTGAAGGCGGCCGCTATCTGCCGCTGGATTGTCAGGGGGAAGTCATGGCGGGGATCAAGGCGACGATCGCGGTGGCACAGATGGACTGCGCGGTCGGCGAGACGGAACCGAACCTCAACAAGATCGCGCATTTCGCCGCGCTCGCGCGCCATCTCGGCGCGGAGCTGGTGATCGCGCCCGAATGCGCCGCCACCGGCTATTTCGTGGGAGATCGCATCGCCGAACTGGCGGACGCGCCGGACGGCCCCGTGACAAGACGTCTGTCGGCGATCGCGCGCGACAACGCCATCACGCTGATCTGCGGGCTCTACACGCAGGAGAACGGCATTTTCAGGAATTCGCAGAAGGTGTTCGCGCCGGACGGCAGCCTGTTGGCGACCTACCACAAGGCGCATCTGTTCGCGTCCGAGCGCACCCAATACACTGCCGGTGACGCGCCCGTCGTGGTCGACACCCCGCTCGGCCGGCTCGGCCTCACCATCTGTTACGACCTGATTTTCCCGCACTACGCCCGCAAACTGGTGGAAATGGGCGCCGAGATCATCGTCAACAGCACGAACTGGATCAACGATCCCTACCAGCGCGATACATGGGGCTGGAACCCGGAGCGCGTGCAGGGCCTGGCCTCGACGCGTGCGCTCGAAAACGTCGTGCCGCTGGCGATGGCCTGCCGCACGGGTCACGAACAGGCAGCCCCCGGGCTCGCGTTCGATAGCGTCGCCGCGTCCTGCGTGGTTTCGCCGTCGGGCAAGTTCATCGCCCGCATGGACGCCGGCGAGGGCCTCGCGGTGGGACGCATCGACATTCCCGCGGCCGAGATGGAACGCTGGACCAGCGTCGCCACCTACCGCATCGACCGCCGACCCGACCTCTATCGCTGAGCGCCATGGCCGGCCCGCAGCTCAGCCAGGTAGCGCTCGACATCCGGCACATGGACGGACTGCTGGCGCTGTCGGCCGAGGCCGGCTGGAACCAGGTGGCGGACGACTGGGCCTTCATGCTCGCCAACGGCGCGGGCTACGGCTTCGCCGATGCCGACGGCAGGCTCGTCGCCTCCGGGCTGACGGTCGAATTTCCGCGCTATGCTTGGATCAGCATGATCCTGGTGACGCCGGCATGGCGGCGGCGCGGCCTTGCCACGAGGCTGATGAAGCTCTGCGCGGAACGGCTGGCCTCGGTGGGGCTACCCGCCGGGCTCGACGCCAGCCCGCAAGGCCGCGAGGTCTACCTCAAACTCGGCTTTCGCGATTGCGGATCGACCACCCGCCTGGAGGGAGAGCTCGCCGGCCAATCCGTTCCGCCTATGCCGTATGGCCTCGACGTCGCACCGATGACGACGTCGGACATCGCCGAGGTCGCCGCCTTGGACGCGCGATCGGCGGGAACGGATCGCACGCCTCTGCTCGCCCACCTTCTGGCCCGCATGCCGCAGGCGGCGTTCGTTGCACACCGCGGCGGATGCGTGTCCGGGTTCGTCCTCGCGCGGCCCGGCCGGCAGTGCGCGCAGATAGGACCGCTGGTCTCCAGCGACGAGGCGACAGCCATCACCCTGCTGGCGAGCGCAGGCGCGGCTGTCGGCGGGCCCCTATGCCTCGATCTGTTCGACGAGCGTGGCTCGGTGCGCCGCTACCTCGACCGATGCGGTTTCCGGCCGGCCACGACTTTCGTCCGCATGGTGTCCGGCGCTCGTGATCTTTTTCCGCCGGACCACCACACCATGGCGATGGCAGGGCCCGAGCTCAGCTGAAGCGCGGTTTCACCGCGCGACCAGCACCTGAGCATGTTCGGCAAAGGCAACGAACACCTCGCGCAGTTCGGCGGGAGAGGCGTCACCGCGTTTGGCGGCCTCGACGCATTCGCGCACCCGGCGATAGAAATCGCCGCGGCGGGCCTGCGGCCAGTCGAGCATGATCTCGTCCACGTCGCGGATGCTGTCCGCCTCGCGAATGGTATCCTGACCCATGCGGATGGAAACCATCGGAGAAAACTTACCGGTCGCCATGTTCTCAGCTCCCTCATCGCAAGTGCCCATGAACGCGGGCGCAGGCAACGGGGTTCCACCGCTTGCGCGACGGCGCGGTTCGCGGCATGGTCCGGCGAAAGGGAGACGACGCATGCTCAAGTTCAAGACGGCGATGGCCGCGGCCATGGCGCTGGCCGCCACATCGGCATTGGCAGACGAATTGCAGTCGCTACGAGGAGCGTGGGTGATGGCAGGGATGGATTGTGCCGAAACCTTCGTCAAGGAGGGCAGCGGCTGGAAGTTCAAGGACCGCAACTCTTCGCTCAACACCGGCCTGCTGCTACAGGGCAACCAGATCCTCAGCCCGGGCGCTACCTGCACATTGTCTCGGGTGCGCTCGAAAGGCGACCATCTCGTGGCGTCGCTGGGCTGTGCCGACGCCATCATGTTCAACGAAGTGTCGGTGTCGTTCAAGATCCTGGACGCCGACCATTTTCAGCGCTTCGATCCGGATTTCCCGGAATCGGCCGTCACCTACCAGCGCTGCACGCAATAGCTGCGCCGCCGGGCGGGACTATCGCCCTCGCGGCCGCAGGATGAACTCGTCGTCGAGGTCCACCACGACGCATTTCAGCACCGGGCACGACTTGCGGTCGGCCGACGGAACGTAGGCGAACTCCGTCGTCTCGCCGGAGTCGCACATGCGCCAGTTGGCGACGTATCGACCGTAGAGCTGCAGGCTGGGGTTGCGCGTCGACTTGTAGCGCAGGATCACCGCACCCTCATTGGCGATGGTGGCCCTGATGCGGTCGCAGCTCATGGTAGTGGAATTGTAGCGCGAGATCGCGTGCGCCTCCGCCGGCAGGATCAGAACTGCCAAGACCAATGCCAGAAGACGTGCCATCTCCGCGCTCCACATCGGGCGTTACTTGCGCCATAATCCATGAAAGCGCCGGCTCGTTCTTTGGTTCCCTCGGCGATCGGCCGCGGCAGCGCCTCGAAACCAATTATAGACCTGTTCGGGCGCGGGGCTAAGCCGATTCGCATTCGACAGGCGCGCGCGGCATCGCTATATGCCGGCCATCGTACGGAATCCCTGCATATGGCCGACACAATCGAGCAGGCGGTAGCCCGCCGCCGCACCTTCGCGATCATTGCCCACCCCGACGCGGGCAAGACGACGCTGACCGAGAAACTGCTCTTGTTCGGCGGCGCCATCCAGCTTGCCGGCGAGGTGAAAGCCAAGAAGGACCGCATGAACACGCGCTCCGACTGGATGAAGATCGAGCGCGAGCGCGGCATTTCGGTCGTCACCTCGGTGATGACCTTCGAATATGGCGACAATGTCTTCAACCTGCTCGACACGCCGGGCCACGAGGATTTCGCCGACGACACCTATCGGACGCTATCCGCGGTCGACAGCGCGGTTATGGTCATCGACGCCGCCAAGGGCATCGAGCCGCGCACGCTGAAACTGTTCGAAGTGTGCCGGCTGCGCGACATCCCCATCGTCACCTTCGTCAACAAGATGGACCGTGAGGCGCGCAACACCTTCGAGATCCTCGACGAGATCGAACAGAAGCTGGCGCTGGACACCGCGCCGATCACCTGGCCGATCGGCCAGGGCAAATCCTTCGCCGGGACCTACCATCTCGCCGAGAACGCGGTGCGCCAGTCCGACGAGCAGGCGGAGCGGCAAAAAGTCAACGGACCCGACTCCAACCGCGTCGCCGGCCTGCTTCCGGAGCACGAGCGCGGCACCTTCATCGAGGAGCTGGAGCTGGCGCGGGAGGCGTGCCGTCCCTTCGACGTCGAGGCCTTCCGCGAGGGGCACATGACGCCGGTCTATTTTGGCTCGGCGCTGCGCAATTTCGGCGTGCGCGACCTGATCGAGGGGCTCGGCGCCTTCGCTCCGCCGCCGCGCGACCAGCAGGCCGACACGCGCACGGTGGAGGCGACCGAGCCGAAGATGACGTCCTTCGTCTTCAAGATCCAGGCCAACATGGACCCGAACCACCGCGACCGCATCGCCTTCGTCCGCGTCTGCTCGGGCACGCTGGAGCGCGGCATGAAGGCCAAGCTGGTGCGCACCGGCAAGCCGATGAGCCTGTCGGCGCCGCAGTTCTTCTTCGCGCGCAGCCGCATAACCGCCGACGAGGCATATGCCGGTGACGTCGTCGGCATTCCCAATCACGGCACGCTGAGAATTGGCGACACGCTGACCGAGGGCGAGGATATTCTGTTCCGGGGCGTGCCGAACTTCGCACCCGAGATTCTTCGGCGCGTGCGCCTCGGCGACGCCATGAAGGCGAAGAAGCTGAAGGAGGCGCTGCAGCAGATGGCCGAGGAGGGCGTCGTGCAACTGTTCCAGCCGGACGACGGCTCGCCGGCCATCGTCGGCGTGGTCGGCGCCCTGCAGCTCGACGTGCTGAAAGAGCGGCTTGGCGCCGAATATACGCTGCCTGTCGACTTCGAGATGTCGCGCTTCTCGGTATGCCGCTGGATCTCCGCCGACGACAAGGCCGAGCTGCAGCGATTCGTCGACACGCATCGCGGCGACATCGCCCGCGACCTAGACGGCGATCCGGTCTTCCTCGCGCCGCATGGTTTCGGCCTCAACTACGAGGCCGAGCGCTGGAAACAGATCCGCTTCGACGCCATAAAGGACTATCAGGTGCGTGAGGCAGCCTGACCGGCGCCGCGCGGCAGTTTGGAGACGACGATGAAACGATCGCTG
>JAEUMA010000590.1 GCA_016793565.1 Rhizobiaceae bacterium | reverse complement strand
TCTCCTTGAACCGGTCGATGTCGTCATAACCTTTTTCCTTGAGGATGGCGGGATCGACCTCCGCCATGCCCTTGGCGTTGGAGTGTCCGTAGCCCCATTCGCTGACGAGATAGCTGCTGACGTTCGGCGCGCTGACGGCGTTCAGGAAGTCGTAGGCCTTGTCGAGATTGCCGGGCGCGTTCTTCAGCAGCACGTAGCCGCACACCCAGGTGCTGAGGCCCTCGTCGGTGTCGTGCTTCATCGCCACCGGCACCCCTTCGGCCGAAAGCGTCGTGGCCGTCTCGTTCCATGCCCAGGCGAGATCCACCTCGCCGCCGCCCATGGCCTGGCTGAGCTCGGTGTTGTCCGTCCAGTAAAGGCGCACGTTCTTGTGCACCTCGCGCAGGAAGTTGGACGCCTCATCCACCTGCGCCTCAGTCATCGTCGTCCAGTCCTTGATGCCCATCGAGAGGGCGGCGAGCGCATAGGCGTCGTCGACATTGTCCGGCAGCGAGACGCGATCCTTGAATTTCGGGTCGGCGAAAGCCTTGAGCGACTGCACCTCCTCCGGCTGGACCTTGTCGGTTCTGTAGGTGACGACCGTGTTGCCCCACTCGAAGGGCACGAACCAGGCCTGGCCGTCCTCCGTCGTCATCAGGTCCTTCATTCCCTTGATGCCCGGCAGCATGTCGTTCCAATTGGTGAGCTTGCTGGTGTCGAGCGGCTGCAGCAGCCCGGCGTCTCGCCACTTCACGATGCTCTGCGAGCAAGGATGGGCGAGATCGGCCTGGAAGCCGGAGCGCAGCTTCTGAAAAGCTTCGTCCTCATCCCCGAAAAAGGCGAAACTGGGCGAGTCACCGTGCTTGGTCACGTAGTCGGGGTGGAAGGCCGGGTCCTCGTAGCCCGCCCAGTCGAAAACGATCACGTCGCCATCCTCCGCCAGCGCCGCGGCGCCGAACGACAGGGCCGCGGCCACGGAAGCGAGAAGTGCCGCCTTGCGAAATTGTGCTTTCATCCCGGTTTTCCCTTGTTCTGATTTCAAGATCTGGTCGCCGCTTCCCGGCCGTAATGTTTCGGAAAGACCGAGGCGAGATAGTCGAGCGCGGCCCGCAACGCTGTCTCCCGCGTCACCTGCTCGGTGCCCATCATGAGCCGCAGCCACAGGCCTTCGAGCATCGCGCTGAGACCCAGCGCGGTCGAATGCGGATCGTAGTCGTATCCCGCCTCGTCACCCAGCGCGCGGCACAGACCCACGAACACCCTCTGGTATGATTCGTCGCGCGCCCCGCACAGCGCCTGGTAGGTCGGCCGGGACTTTGCTTCCCCCCAGAAGGCGCACCAGGCAGCAAGCTTGCGCTTGGTGCAGACGGCGCGGTCGAAATCGGCCTCGACAAGCGCCTTGAGCTGCCGCGAAGGCTCCGGCCCGGCCCGCTCCAGCGAGGAGCGCCAATGCGCCGAATACTCGTCGGCCATGTGCTGAAGGGTGGCGATCAGCAGCTTTTCCTTGCTCTCGAAATGGAAGTTGACGATCCCGCGCGAAAGCCTGGCCCCGTCTGCAACATCGGCGAGCGTCGTTTCGGAATAACCGCGCCGGGCGAGCGAATCGATCGTCGCCTCTATCAGCTGCTGCCGGCGCGTCTCTTTCGAGGCCTTACGGCCGCGTTTTTCGGTCGCTTGAGGCGCTTGCGAACCAGCAGTCTGAGACGCCGTGCGGCTGACGTCGGGCGATATCGTCTTCATCAATCCGGGCGCGCTCCAAATGCCGGTCACGTCCATCGCCCCGGCTTGCATCGGAATGGATGAGGGGCGCGGCAGGGGCTGGTGTCAAGTGTGGTGCCCGCCAGGCAGGTACCGTCGGGCCGATCAAGGCCGAGCCTGCCGCGACACCGTCGCGTCTGTCGGCCGACCGACACTCCGCGGGCCCTACGGAACCCTCTCATAGCGATCTGCCGCCCATCGTTACTGCGCAGCTTTTCCTGTCAAAACCTCATCAAAGCCTATCGCACAAACGAGAAATGGCAAGGGTATTTGTTGAACATTCATTCAATATGGCTGGACAAAACGGAGCCTATTGTGGCAAAAACCAGGTCCAGCCAACGGACAAGACGCTTATGAAGACCTGGGACGCCATCGTCATCGGCGGCGGGCATAACGGCCTCGTCAACGCCGGATATCTGCAGCGCGCAGGCCTCGACGTGCTTGTTCTGGAGAAGAACGACTGGGTCGGCGGCGCGGCGGTCAGCCGTTCGCTGACGCCCGGCTTCCTCTATTCGAACTGCTCCTACGTCTGCTCGCTGTTCCGGCCCGAAATCATGCGCGACCTCGAACTGCCGCGCTTCGGCCTGCAGGTCATCGCCTATGAGGGCGGCGCGGTGTTCACCCGCGACGGCGACTACCTCGCCAACTACCGCGACCACGACGCGCACCGCCGCGAATTCGCCCGCTTCTCGAAGCGCGACGCCGAAGCCTACGACCGCTACGCCCGCGACGTGACGCGCCAGTGCCGCTTCATCCAGCCGCTGCTGCTGCGCACCGCGCCGGACCCGACCAGCTTCCGCCCGCGCGATCTCGGCGAACTGATGTATCTGGGCAGGAAGTTCGCCGGGCTGAGCGCCGAGGAGATGGCGCTCACCCTGCGCTTCTGGA
>JAEUMA010000582.1 GCA_016793565.1 Rhizobiaceae bacterium | reverse complement strand
GTCGCCAGACACCGTCACGCGCACGGTGCGGCCCGGTGAAACCGAGGCGCTCAACCGCCATGTGCTGCATGCAGGTACCGACCTTGCCGCCTCGCTGGACGAGTTGCAGATGCTCTGCCCGAACCTCGAACATGTCGCGCTGGTGGCGACGTGGTTCGGCGACGATTTGCGAGCCGGCGCATGCCGGATCCGGCCGATGGTGGCCAGCGACGAGACGGAAGGCTTTTCGCAGGACTGGATGGCGTCAGGCGTGGCGCGCGGCGATGCGGCGGTGGTTTCCACCCATGGAGGCGGCGCGGCCTACGGCGGCACGCCGTCCGACCGCAGCGTGATGGACGCCATCGCCGAGATCAAGGCGCGCGGGTTGAAGGTCGCGCTCTACCCGTTCGTGATGATGGACGTGCCAGCCGAAAACGAACTGCCTGACCCGTATGGCGGCACGGCTCAGCCGGCTTATCCCTGGCGCGGGCGCATCACATGCGATCCGGCGCCCGGCCGGACAGGAACGGCCGATAAGACGGCCTTCGCGGCGGAGCAAGTTGCTGCCTTTCTTGGCTCTGCACTGCCGGGGGATTTTTCCGCAGGTGGTGACACGATCGGTTTCAGCGGAGCTCCCGATGACTGGGGCTTTCGCAGGTTCGTGTTGCATTTCGCCAAACTGGCCGCGGCGGCCGGCGGGGTCGATGCCTTCCTGATCGGAACCGAGATGCGCGGACTGACGACGCTGCGCGACGGCGATGGAGCCTTCCCGTTCGTGGAGGGGCTTTGCGATCTCGCCGCCGACGTTCGGTCCATCGTCGGCGCGGAAACCAAACTCACCTACGGGGCGGACTGGAGCGAGTATTTCGGTTACCAGCCGCCGGACGGCAGTGGCGACGTGCTGTTCCACCTCGATCCGTTGTGGGCGCACGAGGCTATCGACGCCGTCGGCATCGACAATTACATGCCGCTGTCCGACTGGCGTGACGCCGACTATGGCGGCGGCAACCCCGACGGCTTTGCCGAGCCGTACGATGCCGGCGGGCTGCGGGCCGCGGTTGCCGGCGGCGAGGGCCTCGACTGGTACTATGCGTCGGACGCCGACCGCGTGGCGCGGATGCGTACGCCGATCACCGACGGCAGCTACGGCAAGCCATGGGTGTTTCGCTACAAGGACCTGTGCAACTGGTGGTCCAACAGCCACTTCGACCGACCGGCCGGCGTCGAATCCGTTTCGCCGACCGCCTGGTCGCCGCGGTCGAAGCCGATCTGGTTCACGGAACTGGGATGTCCCGCGACCGACAAGGCGCCTAACCAGCCCAACGTTTTTCCCGACCCCAAGTCGGCGGAAAGCGCTGTTCCGTATTTTTCCGACGGCGGCCGTTCCGACGTCGCGCAGCAGCGATTCATCGATGCCCATCTCGACCATTGGAGCCCCGACGCGGACGGCTTCAGCGATGAAGCCAATCCCGTGTCCGAGGTCTATGGGGGCCGCATGGTGGATCGCGACCGCATCTATTTGTGGGCCTGGGACGCCCGCGCCTTTCCGGCTTTCCCGCTGCGCCGCGACCTATGGTCGGACGCCGACAACTGGAACCGCGGACACTGGCTGAACGGACGGGTCGGGAGCCCGCAGCTCGGCGAGGTCATCAACGCCATCCTGGCGGATCACGGGCTGCCGGAAGCAACGATCCGGGACGCCGGCGCGGTCCTCCACGGCTATGCCGTTTCCGATCCAGGCTCGGCCCGCGCATCACTGGAGCCGATCGTGGAATTGTTCGGGCTGTCGGTATGCGAGAGCCCGGACGGCCTTGTCTTGGTGCGCCGTGGCCACGAGGCAGGCGAGCCAGCGGAACTCGGCGAACTCGTCCTGCCTGACGGCGACGAGCCCGTCGCGGCATTGGTGCGCGCCGCCGAGGACGAACTGCCGACCGAGGCCGTGCTGGGCTTTCGCGACCGCTTCTACGAACACCAGTCCATGACGGCGCGGGCCGCCCGCGTGCCCGATCAGCCGGGCCGGCAGCACGCGGTCGACTTTCCGGGTTTGCTTGATCCCGGTCAGGCGAGGGCCCTGCTGGACGACTGGCTGAGACGAAGCTGGGCAGAACGCGAGACGGTCCGCTTCGCATTACCGATGCCGCGCGACGACGTCATGCCGGGCGCAGTGGTGCGTCTTCCGGCGGCGGGAGCCGACGCGGAGTTCCTCGTCAGCGCTGTTGAGGAAGGGCCGGTCCAGCGGATCGAGGCGCGGCGCATCCGCCGTGTCGCGCCATCGGCGTGGAGCCCGGCGCCCGTCGTATCGGGACTCAGGCTGATGCCGCCGGCCGGGCTGCCCTTTGTCTGCTTCCTCGATCTCCCCCTCGGTGCGGCGTCCGGCGACGCGGATGCCCAGTTGCGGCTCGCCGCCTGGCAAAAGCCCTGGCGCATGCAGCTGGCCTTTGCATCACCGGAAGACAGCGGGTTCGATCTGCGCGGCATGCTTGCACAGCCAGCCCGCATGGGGCTGCTGAAGGCTTCGCTGGAAAGCGGTTTCAGCGGCCGTATCGACTACGGCGGTACTGTTACGGTCGCCCTTCAGGACAGCGAGACGTCGAGCATCAGCCTCGCTTTGCTGCTCAACGGCGGCAATCTCGCCGCCGTGCACTCGGCGTCAGGCGTATGGGAGGTGCTGCAGTTCGCAGAAGCTGAGGAAATCGACGCCGGCGTCTGGCGCCTATCGCGCCTCTTGCGCGGTCAGCTGGGGACCGAGGACGCCATGATCGCCGGCGCGCTGGAGGGCGCACCATTCGTGATCCTGGACGACGCGGTCGAGCCGGCGGGCCTGCGCGCCGGCGAGGCGGGTCTGGCGCTCAACTGGCGGGTCGGCCCATCCGGCTACGACTTCTCCACCAATCGCTATATGGCATCGGTCCAAAGCGGCGGCGTGCGCGCACGCCTGCCTTTGTCGCCCGTCCATTTGAGGGGCCGCATGACCGCCGGCGACCTCGCTCTGTCCTGGATAAGACGTGGTCGCATCGACGCCGACGCCTGGGGTGAGGCGGACATTCCGCTCGGCGAAGAGGCGGAACTCTACCGTCTCGAAATAGCCGAGCCGGCGGGTTCGCCTGTGCGTACGGTGGAGCTTTCCGCCACGGCCTGGACGTACACAGCCGGAGCCATCGCGGCCGATTTCCCGGTGTCGCCGCCGGCCGTCGAAATCACCGTCCGGCAGAAGGGCACCGGTGTCGGTTGGGGGTTGCCCGCGCGCCGGACGATTGCGCTTGCCTGATTTTCCGTCAACCGAAGGAGAACGACATGATTCCGACCAAACCCTGGTTTCTCTCCCGCACCATCTGGGCCTCGATCGTGACGATCGTGGCGGCCGCCGCAGGCATGCTGGGCGTCGCCGGCGATATCGACCAGAGCCTGCTGAC
>JAEUMA010000549.1 GCA_016793565.1 Rhizobiaceae bacterium | reverse complement strand
CGCCCGGCACGCAGGGCGCAGCCACGGCCCAGGAGGCCGCCGCCGACCCCCCGCAGGTCGGCTTCCCCGCGCGCTTCCCGCGGCGGGTCCGGCGCGGCCGGCCGCGCCGGCGCTCGCCAGACGGGAATGTCGAAGGCTGGCACGGGCATCGGCCTTCCCCGGTTGACAGGCGAAAATCCTAGCATGGAACGTCGCAGGCTGAAGCCTTCGCCATCGTCTTTGCCGGGTTGATCGGTCGGTCGCGCCACGGTAATGAAGGCGCGTGAATGTCCACGTAGCTCAGTAGGATAGAGCACAGGATTCCTGTTGAATTGGGCGCTGCGCGCGGAAACGGCGCAGCGGATCTGCTCAAAGTCGGGGAACGCTTCGCCTTGCGGCATGCCGATCCCGAGCCAAGCCTCCCCGGAGGAAGGTGTAGAGACTGGACGGGCAGCACCTGTCGGCCCTCGGGCCCATGGTGAAGGGACAGTCCAGACCACGAACGCCGGAAGGCGGCGGCGAAAGCCGAAGTGGGATGAATCCTGGGGTCGCAGGTTCGAATCCTGCCGTGGACACCACCCGATATTTTTCCGCCACAGGCCGCGAAGGCCGGCAACGGACGCTTTTTGCCGCGCCGGCAAGCACGCACGCGCCATGTCGCGGTCGGCTGTCGCGTTCGGGCTATCGCCGTATCCGCCCCAGGGGCTTCGATGTCGCAACAATTCGGCGCGAGCGGGTTCCGCCCGGAGCCACCCTACTGTAGAACCGGGCGGCTTGCGTGCAGCGTTGGCCGCGCGGCGGCAAGGATTTGAGGGCCCGGGCAATGATGCGGCGGTTCGAAGACACGCGAATCCTGATGTACAGCCACGACACGTTCGGCCTCGGCCATCTGCGCCGCTGCCGGACCATCGCGCATTCGCTGGTCGAGGATTTTCGCGGGCTCAACATCCTGATCATTTCCGGCGCCACCATCGCCGGCGCTTTCGACTATCGCGCCCGGGTGGACTTCGTGAAGATCCCGAGCGTCATCAAGCTGCGCAACGGCGAATACACCTCACTCGCCCGCCACATCGACCTGCAGGAAACGCTGAAAATGCGGCAGTCGATCATCCGGCACACGGCGGAGACGTTCCAGCCGGACATCTTCATCGTCGACAAGGAGCCAATGGGCCTGCGCGGCGAGGTGGAGGATACGCTCGGTTATCTCAAGGCGCGCGGCACCACGCTGGTGCTCGGTCTGCGCGAGGTTATGGACGCGCCCCACCTGCTGGAAGCAGAGTGGAAGCGCAACGACGTGATGCGCAAGATCGGCTTGTTCTACGACAAGGTCTGGGTCTACGGGCCGCCGGAATTCTACGACCCGCTGACGGGCCTCGACGTTCCCAGCAGCGTGCGGGCACGCATGGATTTCGTCGGCTTTCTGCAGCGCAGCCTTCCGGGCTACGACGATCCCGGCCATAAGCCCGAAGGCGATTACATCCTGGTCACGACCGGCGGCGGCGGCGACGGGGCCGATCTGGTGCATGACGTCATCCATGCCTATCAGCAGGATGCGACGCTGACGCACAGGGCGCTCGTGGTGCTTGGGCCATACATGCCGGCCAAGAAGCGCGGCAAGCTGATGCGCAAGGCATCTGCGATCCCCCACATCAGCATGATCGAGTTCGACAGCCGCATGGAAGAGCTGATCGCAGGCGCCCGCGGTGTGGTGGCGATGGGCGGCTACAACACCTATTGCGAGATTCTCTCCTTCGACACGCCGGCACTGATCGTGCCGCGCGTTGCGCCGCGCGAGGAACAGCTGAGCCGCGCGCGCCGCGCCGCCGAGCTCGGGCTAGTCGACATGCTCCTGCCGGAGGCGGCGGAGGAGCCGCTGCGGCTGGCGGCGGCGCTAAAGTCGCTGCCTAGCCGGCCGCGCCCGTCGCAGGTGCGGCCGGATCTCAGGCTCGACGGGCTGGCCAATATCTCCGAGATCGTCGGCAGCTGGCTAGAACAGCGCCAGCGGCGCCATTTCGCCGTCGTGGAAGGATAGCCAGCAAAGCCGATGCCCGAACGCTCCCGCCTCGAACGAACCTTCTTCCGCCTCGAAGCCCAGCACGCCTGCCTCACCTGGGCCTTCAGCGAGATCGCCGCCAGGCCGGGGCCTGTGCTGGAACTCGGCCTCGGCCACGGGCGGACCTTCGACCATATGCGCCGCAATCTGCCGGGCCGCGAGATCTGGGTGTTCGATCGCGCCAACGACGCCTACGAGGATTGCTGGCCCGATCCCGACCACCTCATTCTGGGCGAGATCGCGGAGACCTTTCCAGCTTTCGCGTCGCGCGTCGCGGGCAAGGTGGTGCTGGCCAATTCCGACATCGGATATTTCGCGAGCGGCCCCAGCCGGCAGAACGCCCAGCTCGCGGCACGGCTGCTGCCGCCGGTGATGGCGCCGGGTGGCATCATCATGTCCGACCTCGATCTCGACCTGCCAGGTTTCGAAACGCTTCCGTTGCCGGCCGGCGCCCGCCCCGGCACCTACTATCTCTACCGACGCCCGCTTTGAGCAGACCGGACGGCACCCGCCCGAAGCCGGAAGCGGCACAGCGCAGGACGATCGCGGTCCTGCTCAAAGGCTATCCGCGCCTGTCCGAAACCTTCATCGCGCAGGAACTGCTCGGCCTGGAACGCGCCGGCCTCGCGCTCGAACTGGTGGCGATGCGGCGGCCTACGGACCGCAAACGCCACCCGGTGCACGACGAGATCCGGGCGCCGGTGCGCTATCTGCCGGAATATCTCCACGAAGAACCGGGCCGCGTTGTCCTGGCGCTTCTGAAAGCTCTGCCCCGGCCAGGGCTGTGGGCCGCGCTGCCTCGCTTCCTCGGCGACCTTAGCCGGGACTTCACCCGCAACCGCATGCGTCGTTTCGGCCAGGCGCTGGTGCTGGCCGCCGAATGGTCGGCAGACGCGGATTGGCTGCACGCGCATTTCATCCACACGCCGGCGTCGGTGGCTTCCTACACCAGCCGGATCCTGGGCATCCGCTGGACCTGCTCGGCGCACGCCAAGGACATCTGGACCTCGCCGGACTGGGACCTCGCCGGCAAGCTTGCATCGGCGGAATGGACCGTGACCTGCACGCGGAGCGGCTTCGACCATCTCGCATCGCTGGCGACCGACCCGTCGCGCGTGCATCTCAGCTATCACGGCCTTGATCTCGACCGTTTCGGCCACTTCTCCGGCGAGCGAGCCGACCGCGACGGCAGCGACCCCGCCGACCCGGTGCGCGTGCTGAGCGTCGGCCGGGCGGTGGTGAAGAAGGGCTACGACACGCTGTTGCGGGCGCTGGCGCTGCTGCCGGCCGGGCTAGCCTGGCGCTTCGAGCATATCGGCGGCGGCGACGAACTGGCGCGGCTGAAACCGCTCGCTGCGGAACTCGGCATCGCGGACCGCATCGCCTGGAAAGGCGCGATGGCGCAGGAGGACGTTCTGGCGCACTATCGCGACGCCGACATCTTCGCGCTCGCCTGCCGGGTGGCGGCCGATGGCGACCGCGACGGCCTGCCCAACGTGCTGGTCGAAGCATCCAGTCAGCGCCTTCCCTGTGTGTCGACCAGCATCTCCGGCGTGCCAGAGCTCTTGACTGATGGCGAAAATGGGCTGGTCGTGCCGCCCGAAGACCCGAAAGCGCTGGCGATGGCACTGGAGCGCATGATCCGCGATCCGGCACT
>JAEUMA010000505.1 GCA_016793565.1 Rhizobiaceae bacterium | reverse complement strand
GCTCCGGTGGCTGACGGGCCGCTTTCGCTGACCCACAGACCGGGCACCGCCGCCCCGAAATATGGCCCCCAGACGCCGGCAAAGGATCGCGGCTCGGGCGAGATCGCCATGACGCAGCTCGACGTGCCGGCAATCAGCGCCATGTGGCGGTCGAGCTCGTCCGGCTCGCCGGCCAGCCCGCCCAGCACCCCTAGCATGCCGGCATAGGCGTCGATCAAGCCGGCGCCGACCCGGCACGCGGTGGTCAGCCCAAGCTCGGCGGCGGCGTTTTGGGTCAGCGTGCCGACGAGGTCGCCGACCGGCGTCGCGTCGGCGGGCAGGCGTCCGCGTACCAGCATGTCGCCGATGCCGACCTCTTCGAGGAAATCCTGCTGCCAGGCCGGCTTCTCGTGCGCGAGGTAGGCCCATTTGCAGGTCAGCGTGCATTGCGAACGCGCCGCCGATCCCGTCGCCTTCCAGCTCAGGAAATCGGCGAGGTCGAAGAAATGCCCGGCCGCCTGCCAGCTAGCCGGCAAATGACGCTTCAGCCACATCAGCTTCGGCGTCTCCATCTCCGGCGACATCACGCCGCCGATGAAGTCGAGCATGTGGTGGCCGGTCGCTGTGCACTCGTCGGCCTCGGCCAGCGCGCGATGGTCGAGCCAGACGATCGTGTCCCACCGCGCCTCGCCGCCGGTCGACACGGTCACCTGGGCACCGTCGGAGGCGCGGACGACAAGCGAGCAGGTCGCATCGAAGGCGAGGCCGGCAACGTCCTCCGGCTTCGCACCGGCCTTCGCCATCGCCCGGCGAACGGCGGCGCATACCGCGCGCCAAATGTCCTCGGAGTCGTGTTCGGCATGGTCGGTTTTCGGCCGGTTCATGGCGATCGGGTGCTCCGCGCGGCCAAGCAGCATGCCCGTGCGATCGAGGATGCCGGCCCGAGCGCTGCCGGTTCCGACATCGACGGCACAGACCAGCGATGCCATGCTCAGGCTACCGATCGGCCGTTCGCGTGCGCCAGCATCGCCGGAAGGCGGCGCATGTCGTCGAAGATCGCGTCGGGACGCATCGTGGCGAGGGCCGCCGCCACGCCCGCGCGCGGCACATGCGAGCCGCCGGTGAAAGCGAATACGCGCATGCCCGCGCCGCGCGCCGCCTCGATGCCGGCGGGGCTGTCCTCGATGACCACGCAATCGGCCGGCGGCACGCCCATACGCTCGGCGGCATAGAGGAAGAGGTCGGAGGCCGGCTTGCGTCGGGAAATCATAGTTGCGCTGTATATGTGCGGTTCGAGCAATTCCAGCAGGCCGGTTGCCTGCAGCGCCACCCGAATGCGCTCCGGCTCGACCGAGGAGGCCACACAGCGGGCGCAACGCAGGCCGGCGAGCACGTTTGCCATGCCGGGCATCGGCCGAAGCTCCGCCCGGAAGCGCTCGTAGAGGCGCGCGCCCATGCGCGCAAAACCTCCGGACCGGGATCGACGCCAAAATCGGCGCGCAGCGACTGGCGAACGCTCGCCATGCTGCGGCCGAGGAAGCGGCGATAGATGTCGGCCATCGCCAGCCAGGCGCCCGGATCGTTCTTGGCCTTGCGGGCGGTCGCCTGCAGCCGGTCCCAGTTTGGATCGTTGGGCTCGGTGACGGCGCCGGAATCGGTCGTGCCGAAGCAGTAGCGGCACCAGAGCGCCGATTCGAGCGCCAGCACGGCGACGCCCGCGCCGGCGGCAAGCCGCGCCGCGATGGTGGGGATGATGAATTTCGGTTGGCGGTTGGAGCCGTCGAGGCAGAGCCGCCGGATCGTGTCGCCGATCTTCGGGTCGGAGAAGCGGTGGTCGATCAGTTCGAAATACTCTTCCAGCACCACGCCGGGCACGGGCGGCACCGTCGGGATGATTTCTTCGCGCTCCAGCTTGGAGAGGAATGCCCTGATCAGCGGGTCCTGCATCGCCTCGTGGACGAAATGGATGTCGAGCAGCCCGCCCGGATAGGCGATGGTCGCGTGGCCGCCGTTGAGGATGCGGATCTTCATCAGCTCGAACGGCGAAACGTCGCTGACGAACTGCACGCCGACCTTTTCCAGGGCCGGCCGCCCGGGTCAGGCTTATCACCGCCGCCTCGGTGGCGCAGTAGACCGCGACGAGCGCCTCGTCGTGACGACCCGCCTGACTCGCCATGTTGATGATCTTGCCGCCCTTCCAGAGCGCTATCATCGACTTCGCCGCCGCCTGCAGCGTGAACAGTGTGCCGGCGAAGTTCACCGCGAAGAGCTTGTCGTAGTTGGCACGCGAGATCTCGACGATCGGCGCAAGGTCGCACAAGGCGGCGTTGTTGACGAGGGTCTCGATGCCGCCGGCCTTCTCCTCCACCTGCGCGATCGCCTGGTCGATCGAGTCCGGCTTCGTAACGTCGAGATGTACGGCATGGACGCGGCTGGCCGAAGAACATACGCCGATCCTGCTGCCGTTGCGCTCGCCGGAACTCAATCCGGTCGAACAGGTCTGGCAATACCTGCGCGCAAACTTCCTCTCCAACCGCGTCTTCGATAATTACGACGCCATCATCGACCCGGCATGCGAGGCATGGCGAAGACTTCTCGCCAAGCCGTCCGCAATCACATCAATCGGGTTGCGCGAGTGGGCTCGCGTCTGTCACCCGTGAGCGCCGTTGGTACAAGGCAGAGGTCCAAGCTTGGAAAGAGGCACCGTAGGTTGCGCAAATTGAACGTCCGAAGAAATTCAAAGTCAAAACCATT
>JAEUMA010000491.1 GCA_016793565.1 Rhizobiaceae bacterium | reverse complement strand
ACGCGCTGCTGATGGTGGTGCTGGTGCCCGGCGCGCTCGCCTTCGTGTTCGGCTGGTTCGCTTTTCGAAGCCGTGTCACCGGCGTCTATCTATCGATCATCACGCAGGCCATGACCTATGCCCTGCTGCTCGCCTTCTTCCGCAACGACATGGGTTTCGGCGGCAACAACGGCCTCACCGACTTCAAGGACATCCTCGACTTCAACGTGCAAGCCAATGCGACCCGCTCGGCGCTGTTTTCTGCGACGGCCATCGCCCTTGCCCTGTCGGTCTTCATCACCTGGCGGATTGTGCGGTCGAAATACGGCAAGCTGCTGGTGGCCGTGCGCGATGCCGAGAGCCGCACCCGCTTCCTCGGCTGGCGGCCCGAAAACGTCAAGCTGTTCGCCTTCACGGTCTCGGCGGTGATGGCCGGCATCGCCGGCGCGCTCTACGTACCGCAGGTCGGCATCATCAATCCCGGCGAATTCGAGCCCGGCAACTCGATCGAGATCGTCATCTGGACCGCGGTCGGCGGCCGCGCCACGATCGTCGGCCCGATCATCGGTGCCATTCTCGTGAACACCGGCAAGTCCTACTTCACCGCCGCGCTGCCGGAGTTCTGGCTGTTCGCACTCGGTGGCCTGTTCATCGCCGTCACGCTCTTCCTGCCGAAGGGCGTGCTCGGCCTTTGGGACCAATGGCAAAGCAGCCGAGCGGCAAGAGCGGCGCGGTCCGCTCCGCCGCCGGGCGACACGCCGGAGCCGACCATCGTGCGCGCGCCGTCCGTCCAGCCGGATGCCGGCTGGACCGCGGATGGGGGCGCCAAGGCGCAGCCGGCGGAGTAGCGATGAGCAAGAGCAATACCATCCTCTACCTGGACGGCGTCTCGGTCGCCTTCGACGGCTTCAAGGCCATCAACAATCTGTCGCTGGTGCTCGACAAGGGCGAGATGCGGGCGATCATCGGGCCGAACGGCGCCGGCAAAACAACGATGATGGACATCGTCACCGGCAAGACCCGGCCGGACGGCGGCGAGGTCTTCTTCGACGGCACGATCGATCTCACCAAGCACGACGAGGCCGACATCGCCATGATGGGCATCGGCCGAAAGTTCCAGAAGCCCACGGTGTTCGAGAGCCACTCCGTCGAGGACAATCTCCTGTTGTCGCTGAAGGGCAGCCGGTCGATCTTCCCGGCGCTGTTCTACAAGAGCGCCAGCGCCGACCGTATCCGCATCGACGAGATTCTCGGTATCACCCGGCTGGGTGACAAGCGCGACCTCCTCGCCGCCAACCTCAGCCACGGCCAGAAGCAGTGGCTGGAGATCGGCATGCTGCTCGCGCAGGACCCCAAGCTGCTGCTGGTCGACGAGCCGGTTGCCGGCATGACCGACGCCGAGACGGCCGAGACCGCACGCCTGCTGCGGGACATCGCCGAGACTCATTCGGTTATCGTGGTGGAGCACGACATGCATTTCGTCCGCGAACTCGGCGTCAAGGTCACCTGCCTGCACGAGGGCTCGGTCCTGTCCGAGGGCACGCTCGATTTCGTATCGGCCGACGAGCGCGTCGTCGAAGTCTATCTGGGGCGCTGAGCGATGTTCTGGCGCGTATGCCTGGACCGGTACGGGTTGGGTTCGGGCGGTGCTATTTCCGAGCGCCTCCTCACCGGTTCGCTGCGCGAACCACCTCTCCCCGTCGGGGAGAGAAGGCCACAGGCGTCCTGCTCACTCTCCGACGAGAAAAGGCGCAAGCTGCAAACGACTTCCTCTCCCCGACGGGGAGAGGGTGGCCGAGCGAAGCGGAGGCCGGGTGAGGCGGTTGGGTGGCTCAACACCATCACGGAGAGCCCGGCATGAGCCTGCTCGAAGTTTCCGACGCGGTTCTCCACTACGGCGCCGCGCAGGCGCTGAGGGGTGTGACGCTCAGGGCCGACGCCGCCAAAATCACCTGCGTGCTTGGCCGCAACGGCGTCGGCAAGACCAGTTTGATGAGATCGATCGTCGGCCATCACCGGCTGACATCGGGTACGGTAGCCTTCGAGGGGAAGGCGCTCGACCGGAGCGCGGCGTACGATCGCGCCCGGTCGGGCATCGCTTTCGTGCCGCAGGGGCGCGAGATATTTCCGCTGCTGACGGTGCGCGAAAACCTGGAGACGGGCTTCGCTCCGCTGAAGCGCAGCGAGCGAAACGTTCCGGGCCACGTCTTCGAGCTGTTTCCGGTGCTGCAGCAGATGCTGTCGCGGCGTGGCGGCGACCTCTCTGGCGGACAGCAGCAGCAACTCGCCATCGGCAGGGCGCTGGTGATGAGGCCAAAGCTGCTTGTGCTGGACGAGCCGACGGAGGGCATTCAGCCCTCGATCATCAAGGATATCGGACGGGCCATCCGCTATCTGCGCGACACCGCCGGGATCGCCATCCTGCTTGTCGAACAGTATCTCGACTTCTGTCGCGAGCTTGCCGACGAGGTCAACATCATGGATCGCGGACAGATCGTCCATACAGGTCCGGCCGAAGATCTCGACAAGCCCGAAGTCCGCCGCTATCTCACGGTATAGAGTATTGTATTTGATTTAAATCTTTTGTCGCCGCGAAATACTATAGTCAGAAGATTTCTATATTCTGCCCTGTCAGGCGATGGCGAGGGGCCGTCGCGGACGAGGCAGCCATGTCGGATGTCAGTCTCGCATTCCCTGAGATCGCCGCGGCAGCGAGAGCGAGCGGAGATGTAGGCACGCGTCCGTCGGCTGAGCCGCAGGACGAACTAAAGCGCCTGGCAGACGATTTTTCGGAAGTGCTGGCCGAAAAGGTCAGGATGAGAGTGTGGGCGGAGGCGATACGCTCTTCTGCCACGGGCGGCTCCTTCATGGTGTTGCGGCCGGCGCCCGACTGGCCGCGGAGCGACTACCCGACGGCAATCGCCGCCTATCGCGAATTGTCCAAGGTCGTGGACCAGCTCTGACGCTGCCCGGCACTCCAGCGCAAGCCTCACACAAGCGAATCTTCGCAGTATCAGCCAAGTAAATTGCTGTGCCTTGAGTTTGGCCGCTTGCGCTTAGGGGAAAGCCGGTGCTGAACGTCATGCATGATTGCGAGAAGCGTCGCCTCACTGACCGGGATGATATCTTGACCGCGGTCAGTATCCTCAAGTCGCAGGGGTGCAAGACCGAAGATCTGATCGTCGAGATGACGAAGGTATTTTACGTCGATCTCGACGAATTCAACAGCCTTCTCAGGCGCCGGCCCTGAGGATTTCGCCTACCAGCTTCCAATGTTGGGCATCGACACCCATGGCTCCGCCTTCGGCAGTGCGTCGCCTTTCTGAAGCAGTTCTATCGAAATGCCGTCCGGTGAGCGGACGAACGCCATGCGCCCCTCGCGCGGCGGGCGATTGATGGTCACGCCATTGTCCATCAGCCACTGGCAGGTGGCGTAGATGTCGTCTACCTCGTAGGCAAGATGGCCGAAGTTGCGGCCGCCGCGATACTCCTCCGGATCCCAATTGTAGGTGAGTTCCACCAGCGGTGCGCTTTCGTCGGCGCCGGAGGCTTGGTCGTCGCGGGCCGCGAGGAAGATCAGCGTGTAACGGCCTTCCGGGCTTTCGTGGCGGCGCACCTCCTTCATGCCGAGCTTGCGGCAGAAGAAGTCGAGCGACTCCTCGACGTTCGAGATGCGGATCATGGTGTGCAGGTAGCGCATTGAGACGGTCCTCTGGCGTGTCTGCGCGCGAACATAGGGCGCAGGAAGGGGGCGCGGCAACCCGTGTCTCTTCGGCATCGCCGTAAGATCATCCTGAGTATTCCGGCGGAGAAGCCAGAAAAATCCCGGCGCGGCCCTTGCACTCGTGCAAAGGGGCAGTGTTAATCTTGCGTCAAGAATCACTGGCGGCGATTTGGGAAAGGTGGATTCTTATGGGGGAGCGGGGCTCTTTCGCGGGGCCGGATGCAGCCAGATACGATAGCGCGACTACCACCGACGAAGGTTCGGATGGCGGTCTGATCGAGATCTCGGGCGCGATCAAATGGTTCGATGTGGCCAAGGGGTATG
>JAEUMA010000487.1 GCA_016793565.1 Rhizobiaceae bacterium | reverse complement strand
CGACGCGCTCGCTGGTGCGGGCCAAGAAATGCCTTGGCGCACTGCCGGGCGGAGGCGGCACGCCGCTGGCGCATGGCATTCTGGCTGCTCTCGCCATGGCGCAAGGCTCTGTCCGCAAAGGCCAGAGCGTAGTCGCCGTCTTCCTGACTGACGGTCGAGGCAATGTCGCGCTCGACGGTGGAACGGTGAAGGCGCAGGTCACCGAGGATACGGCCCGTGCCGCCCGCAGTTTCCGCGCCGCCGGCATCCGCGCGATTGTCATCGACACCGGCCAGAGGCCGCAGCCGCGCGCCGAGGCGCTCGCCCGCGATCTCGGCGCGGAATATCTTGCCCTGCCGCGCGGTGGATCGACGGCCATCGCGCGCGAGATCGGGCAGCGGATGGAGCGGTGACGGAATGTCGCCTGACCATGACAGGCCGGACTGGGCGGTAGAAGGCCGGGATTGGCCGAACCGCGAGCACAGCCGCTTCGTGCAAGCTGGCGGCATTGCCTGGCATGTCCAGCAATGGGGTCGCGGACCGAAGTTGCTGATGCTCCACGGCACCGGCGCGGCAACTCACTCCTGGCGAGAACTGGCACCGGCTCTGTGCGCTCACTTCGAGATCTTGGCACCCGACGTTCCAGGTCACGGCTTCACCGGGATGCCCGACGCGAGGGGTCTTTCGCTTCCCGGCATGGCCAGACTGCTGAGGATGCTGCTGACCAGCATGGGATTCGAGCCGGAATTCGTGCTCGGCCATTCGGCGGGCGCGGCGGTCGCGGTCGAGATGACGTTGGCGGGCCTTATCCGGCCGAAGGCCATCATCGCGATCAACGGGGCACTGCTGCCGATCCGCGGCGCGGCGCTGTTTTCGCCTCTGGCCAAGTTGCTGTTCCTGAATCCGCTGGCGCCAAGGCTGTTCGCGTGGCGGGCTCATGCCGGGCGTGCGACCGACAGGTTGCTTCGGGGCACTGGTTCCCACATCGACGCGCGCGGCGTCGAACTCTACGAACGGCTGTTCCGCCGCCCGGGCCACATCGCCGGAACGCTGGGAATGATGGCGAACTGGGATCTCGGCACGATCGAACGCAGGTTGCCGGAGCTGGCGCCTTCCCTTGTCCTCATCGTGGCGGCCAACGACCTCGCGGTACCTCCCGCCGATGCCTGGGCCGTGGCAAGGCGGCTGACAACCGCGCGGGTGCTGACTGTGGCCGCGGGCGGACACCTTGTGCATGAAACGTATCCGTCGCAGACCGCGGAGCTCATCCACGACGCCACGCTAACCGCGTCGCAGGCGCCGGCGTATGATCATTTGTAAAAATACATTGTCTGAATTACTGTCAATTGATGTTGACGATTTTCGACCAGCAAGCAGCCCTTCCGACGGCAGGGGACGACCGACCCCACGCGGTCGTGGTCGGCAGCGGAATTGGCGGACTCGCGGCGGCGATAAGGCTCGGCGCCCGGGGTTACCGGGTCACCGTGATGGAGCAGCTTCTCTATCCGGGCGGGCGCGCCGGCGTGCTCTCTCGGGACGGTTTCACATTCGATCGCGGCCCGACCATCGTTACGGCGCCGTTTCTTTTCGACGAGCTGTGGCAGCTCTGTGGCAAGCGGCTGGCGGACACGATCGACCTCAGGCCTATGAATCCCTTCTATCGGATCCGGTTCGACGACGGCGACGAGATCGCCTGCTCGGCCGACGACGATGCGATGCAGCGGGAGGTCATGCGGGTCGCGCCGGACGATTTTGCCGGTTACCGGCGGTTCCTCGTCAAGGCCAGGGAAATCTGCCGCGTCGGCTTCGAACAGCTTGGCGACACGCCGTTCTCCTCGCCGTTAGACATGCTGCGGATCGCGCCAGACCTCATCCGGCTGGAAGGCTATCGAAGCGTCTACGGTCTCGTATCGAAATATGTGCGCAGTCCCAAGCTTCGCGTCATGCTGAGCTTTCACCCGCTGCTCATCGGCGGGAATCCCTTTCGTGCGCCTGCCATCTACTGCCTCATCCCCGACCTGGAGCGACGGTGGGGCGTCCACTACCCGATGGGCGGGGTCGGCAGGCTGGTTGAAGGAATGGTCGACCTGATTGAAGGGCAGGGCGGGCGGGTGCGCTATGGCGCGGACGTGGCGACGATCCTCGTCAAGGACGGCCGCGTCTTCGGCGTCGCGCTGAAGGATGGCGAACACGTACCTGCCTGCGTTGTCGTCTCCAACGCAGACACCGCGACAACCTTTGGCAGCCTGCTCGGAGAGCAGGAGGCAGGCAAGTGGCCGCGGAGGCGACTGCGGCGTGCGCGCTACTCGATGGGCCTTTATGTCTGGTACTTCGGCACGCGACGCCGTTTCGACCAGGTGGGCCATCACACCATCCTGCTTGGGCCGCGCTACCGCGAACTGCTCGACGACATCTTCGAGAGCAAGAAGCTGACCGACGATTTCTCCATCTATCTGCACCGTCCATCGGCTACCGACCCGAGTGTCGCGCCACCCGGTTGCGACGCCTTCTACGCGCTCAGCCCGGTTCCCAATCTCGACGGCGGCATCGACTGGGAGGTCGAGGGCGAGCGGCGAAGGCAGGCGATGGTCCGCAGACTGTCCGAAACGCTCATGCCGGGTCTCGAAACGGAGATCGTGACGTCTTCCTTCGTCACGCCCATTCATTTCCGCGATACGCTCCGCTCCGAGCGCGGTGCGGGCTTCAGCTTCGAACCCGTGCTCACGCAGAGCGCCTGGTTTCGCCCGCATAATCGCAGCGAGACAATCGAAGGCCTCTACCTGGTAGGTGCCGGAACCCATCCCGGCGCGGGCCTGCCGGGTGTGCTGTCCTCGGCGAAAATCCTCGACAAGGTCGTGCCCCATGCATCAGCCCTCGCAGCCTGACGCGTTTTCCACGCCCGCCAACTGCGCCGACTGCCGGTGGTCGATAAGGCAGGGCTCGCAGTCCTTCTATCTCGCGTCGCTGTTGCTGCCGGTGGCGATCCGGGAGCCGGCCTACGCAGTATATGCGTTCTGCCGGACCGCCGACGACCTGATCGACCGCGAGCAGGGCGGCGCCGAGGCTATTCGCGAGCTCGGAACGATGCTCGACCGGATCTATGCCGGACGTCCGGGCTCCAGCTTTGTCGAACGGGGTTTCGCGGACGTGGTTTCGCGCTTCGCCATCCCACGCCAGGTGCCGGAGGCACTGATCGAGGGGCTGGCCTGGGATGCGGCCTCGCGCCGATATGACAGTCTCGATGACCTCAAGGCCTATGCAGTGCGAGTGGCCGGAACCGTGGGCCTCATGATGACGCTGGTGATGGGCCGGCGCGAGCCGCAAGTGCTGGCGCGCGCCTGCGATCTCGGCGTGGCGATGCAGTTGACCAACATTGCCCGCGATATCGGCGAAGACGCCGCCAACGGACGCATCTACCTGCCGCTCGACTGGATGCGGGAGGCAGGGATCGAACCGGAAGCGTGGCGGGCAAGGCCGGCATCGACGCCCGTACTGCGAAAATTGGTCGAACGACTGCTTTTTGAGTCGCAGGCCTTTTACGACCGGTCGGGAGCTGGCATCGCCGGCCTTCCGGGGAGTTGCCGCATCGGCATCAATACCGCCCGGCTTCTCTACCGCGAGATCGGGCA
>JAEUMA010000419.1 GCA_016793565.1 Rhizobiaceae bacterium | reverse complement strand
CTCCGCCCTTGCCAGAGCCGTACTTGCTGGCCCAGCCCAGTCCCTGTTCCTCGATCAGACCTGCCTCGGGCTCCGGTCCGACGAGCGCGGCGTCGCCAGCGCCATGGGTCTTGCCGAACGTGTGACCGCCGGCGATCAGCGCCACCGTCTCTTCGTCGTTCATCGCCATGCGGGCGAAGGTTTCGCGGATGTCGCGGGCGGCCGCAAGCGGGTCCGGATTTCCGTTCGGGCCCTCCGGGTTCACGTAGATCAGGCCCATCTGCACGGCGGCCAGCGGGTTATCCAGATCGCGGTCCCCGGAATAGCGCTCGTCGGCCAGCCACTTGCCTTCCGGACCCCAGTAGATGTCCTGCTCCGGCTCCCAGGTGTCCGCGCGGCCGCCGGCGAAGCCGAACGTCTTGAAGCCCATCGATTCCAGGGCGACATTGCCGGTCAGGATCATCAGATCCGCCCACGAGATCTTGTTGCCGTATTTCTGCTTGATCGGCCAAAGCAGCCGGCGAGCCTTGTCGAGATTGACGTTGTCCGGCCAGCTGTTGAGCGGTGCGAAGCGCTGCTGCCCCGCCCCGGCGCCGCCGCGCCCGTCACCGATGCGGTAGGTGCCGGCGCTGTGCCAGGCCATGCGGATGAAAAGCGGGCCGTAGTGACCGAAGTCCGCCGGCCACCAGTCCTGCGAATCCGTCATCAGGGCATGCAGATCCTTGATCACGGCGTCGAGGTCCAGGCTCTGGAATTCCTTCGCATAGTCGAAGTCCGCGCCCATGGGATCGGACAGGCTGGAGTGCTGATGCAGAACCTGCAGGTTCAACTGGTTCGGCCACCAGTCCCGATTGGTGCTGGCGCCCTTGCCATGTGCGACCGGGCATTTGCCGCCCTGGGTCTCGGTCTTCTCGTCCATCTCGTTCTCCACTCGTGTTCTCAAGACAATTGCGATGAAATCCGCCAACGCGCTCATCGATCTCAGTGGGTCCGCCACCCAAGTCCGGCAGACCGGATGTGTCAGGCAGATCCTGGCGGGCAGAGCGTCAGCCGGGCGTGCCGATTGAGCAAAGGGTGTGCGGCGGAAATACGTTCGCAATGCGTGCGGTCGGTATCACCATGGCTCGCGGCCTCCCTCAGTCGCGCCGGAAATGCCAAAGGGCACGTTATCCGCGCCTCTTTGGAATGATTCCAGACTAGACGACATACACAATACAAACAAATTGTCTTTCATGATAATTTTGATAGGATTTCCTTATGATACGACTGACCGTCCGTCAGATGCAGTATTTCGACATGCTCGCGCAGACGCTGCACTTCGGGCGCGCGGCGATGGCAGCCGGCGTATCGCAGCCGGCACTTTCGGCGCAGATCGCTGAAATGGAAGAGAGGCTGGCCTGCAAGCTGTTCGACCGCAGCGGCAGGCATGTCCGGCTCACCGAGGAGGCGCGGGCGCTGCAGCCGCGGATCGAGCGGGTGCTGCAGGAACTGCGGGACATCGAAAGTAGCGCCCTTCGCGGACGGTTGACGATGGAGGGCCGCTTTCGCCTGGGGATCATCCCCACCGTCGCACCCTATCTGCTGCCGCACGCCCTGCCGGACCTGAAGGCACGCTTTCCGGCTCTGCAACTCGAACTGCGCGAGGCGGTGACGGCGACACTGGCGGCGGACACGGCGTCCGGTCGCCTGGACGGCTTCATCGCCGCGCTGCCGCTCGACTACCCCGGCCTTGTGACGGAGGAACTGTTCACCGACCGCTTCTTTCTCGCGGTGCACGCGGGCGACCCAGCCTTCGTCGCCCCGCCGGTGCCGCCTGAAAGCCCGGCCCTGGAGCGCCTCATGCTGCTGGAGGAAGGACACTGCCTGCGCGAGCAGGCGCTCGCGGTCTGTGGCAGCGTCAAGCCGGTGGCCATGGCGAACTATGGCGCCACGAGCCTGACCACACTCCTGCAGATGGTGGCGCATGGCCTGGGCGTCACACTGATCCCGGAAATGGCTGTCTCATCGAGCCAAGCGTTGCCAGACCTCAAGGTGGTGCCGTTCGCCGAGCCCATGCCCGAGCGCACCATCTGCCTTGCCTGGCGCCGTAACAGCATGCGCCATCACGAATGCCTGGAACTGTCCCGCATCCTGAAGGATCTCAGCCAAGCCACTAACCCATCGTGACAACAGCGGCGCGGCGCGACCCGGCAAGCTCTACGGGATCAGGCCCCGCCGACATAATTCGGGCTTTCGCGGGTGATCGTCACGTCATGCGCGTGGCTCTCCCGCAGGCCGGCATTCGAAATGCGAACGAACGTCGCCTTTTCCCGGAACTCGGCCAGCGACGCTGCACCGACATAGCCCATGGCCGCCTTGAGGCCGCCGGCGAGCTGGTGCAGCACGCCGCTCACCGGCCCCTTGTAGGGCACCTGGCCCTCGATGCCCTCCGGCACCAGCTTGAGCGTATCGCGCACCTCGGCCTGGAAGTAGCGGTCCGCCGAGCCGCGCGCCATGGCGCCGACCGATCCCATGCCGCGGTAGGCCTTGAACGATCGGCCCTGGTGCAGATAGACCTCGCCCGGGCTCTCGTCCGTGCCGGCGAGAAGCGAACCGATCATCGCCGCCCCAGCCCCCGCCGCGAGCGCCTTGGCGAGATCGCCCGAGAATTTGATGCCGCCGTCGGCGATGACGGTCACACCGGATTTCTGGGCTGCCTCGACCGCCGACATGATGGCCGAAAGCTGCGGCACGCCGACCCCCGCCACGATACGCGTCGTGCAGATCGACCCGGGCCCGATCCCGACCTTCACTGCGTCGGCACCCGCGTCGATCAGCGCGTTAGTGCCGTCGGCCGTCGCTACGTTGCCGGCGAGGATGCGAACGGAATTCGAGAGCTTCTTGGCGCGTGTGACGGCTTCGAGCACGCGCTGCGAATGGCCGTGCGCCGTATCGACGACGAGAAGATCGACGCCGGCGTCGATCAGCCGCTCGGCACGCTCCATGCCGTCGTCGCCGACCGTGGTGGCCGCGGCGACCCGCAGCCGGCCCTGGGCATCCTTGGACGCATGCGGGTTGAGCTGCGATTTCTCTATGTCCTTGACCGTTATGAGGCCGACGCAGTTTCCAGCGGCGTCCACCACCAGCAGCTTCTCGATACGATGGCGGTGCAAAAGCCGCTTGGCCTCTTCCTGTTCGACAGTCTCCTTCACCGTGACGAGATTCTCCCGCGTCATCAGTTCGTAGACCTTCTGCGACGGATCCGAGGCAAAGCGGACGTCGCGGTTGGTGAGGATGCCAACCAGCCGGCCAGTCTTCTGCCCGCCCTTGCCGCCATTCTCGACCACCGGAATGCCGGAAATGCCGTAGGTCCGCATCAGCGCGAGCGCGTCGGCCAGAGTGGCGTCGGGCCCGATAGTGACCGGGTTGACCACCATGCCGGACTCGAATTTCTTCACCTGCCGCACCTGCTCGGCCTGCTCGGCTGGCGTGAAATTGCGGTGGACGACGCCGATGCCGCCCGCCTGCGCCATGGCGATGGCGAGCTTTGCCTCGGTCACGGTATCCATGGCCGCTGAAATGATGGGAACGTTGAGCTCGATGTCGCCGGCGATGCGCGTGCGGATATCCGTCTCGCCCGGTAGGACCTCAGAATGGCCCGGCAGCAGCAGTACGTCGTCGAAGGTCAGCGCCAGCGCACCGGTGGCAGTCTCGATGATCCTCGGCATGGCCATTCCTTCAATAGCGAAAGCCGGCGCTGGGTGGGGAAAACCGCGCCGACTCGTTGATGTCCCTTCAGGATTGGCGGTGGCTGGTACCACGCTTGCGCGCGGTTGGAAAGGTCGCCGAAAAGGTTGAGGCCAGCTGTTTTGCCAAGCGGTTGCGCGGTTGGCCTTCGCAGCGCGTAACGCGATCGTGAAAGGCGCAAGGTGGTGCTCGGGGGTCAGGACCGATCTGCGAACGTCGGCTGGCCCTCGAAATGCCTGCTCTGGTGCGCCATGTCTGGATGGCCGTACGCGAACCTTCGCGGCGCGGTGCCTTCTTCGCCCCAGGCATTGCCGTCTTGAACCGAACCGTTCCGCTCATCCTCGCCGTCGCCCTGTTCATGGAGAACATGGACTCCACGGTGATCGCCACCTCGCTGCCGGCCATCGCGGCCGACATCGGCACCAATCCGATCGCGCTCAAGCTGGCGCTGACCGCCTATCTGGTGTCGCTCGCCGTCTTCATCCCGATCAGTTCCTGGATGGCCGACCGGTACGGCGCCAAGACCGTGTTCCGCGCCGCGATCGGCGTCTTCGTGCTGGGGTCGATCGGCTGCGCGATGGCCGGATCGCTCCTCGGTTTCGTGCTGGCGCGCTTTGTCCAGGGCATGGGCGGTGCGATGATGACGCCGGTGGCACGGCTGGTCCTGGTGCGCTCGACGGCCAAGCGCGACCTCGTTTCGGCGATGGCCTGGCTCACCATGCCGGCGCTGGTGGGCCCGCTGATCGGGCCGCCGCTCGGCGGCTTCATCACCACCTTCTTCAGCTGGCACTGGATTTTCCTGATCAACGTGCCGATCGGCCTGGCGGGCATCCTGGCCGCCGGACGCTACCTGCCCGAAATCGAGACACGGTCGCGCAAGCCGATCGACCGTCGAGGCTTCTTCCTTTCGGCCATCGCGGCATCGGGCATCGTCTTCGGCCTGTCGGTCGCCAGCCTGCCGGCCCTGCCCCCGGTCGTCGGCCTGATCACGATCGCTGCCGGCTGCCTCTCCGCGCTGCTCTACGTGCGGCATGCGCGACGTGTGACCGACCCCATTCTCGACCTGAGGCTGCTGAGAAACCCGGTGTTCCGCGCCGCGATCGTCGGCGGCACCATCTATCGCGTCGGTGTCGGCGCCACGCCCTTCCTGCTGCCGCTTCTCTTCCAGCTCGGCTTTGGCATGACGCCGTTCCAGTCGGGACTGCTGACCTTCGCCTCCGCGGCGGGCGCGCTTTCGATGAAGCTGTTCGCACCGGCCACCTTGCGGCGCGGCGGCTTCCGCACGGTGCTGATCGGCGCCGCCGTGCTCAGCGCCGTGTTCGTCGCGCTC
>JAEUMA010000331.1 GCA_016793565.1 Rhizobiaceae bacterium | reverse complement strand
CCAGCCGCTCAAATATCTCGCGCGCAACGCCGCCGGCGAGTGGTGGCTGACCGATCCCTATTCCTTCGGTCCGGTGCTCGGTCCGATGGACGACTATTTCATCGCCGAAGGCTCGCATCGGAGGCTGTTCGACAAGCTGGGCGTCCACCTGATCGAGCATGAGGGTGCCTCGGGGGCACATTTCGCGGTGTGGGCACCCAATGCGCGCCGTGTTTCGGTGGTGGGCGATTTCAACGAATGGGACGGCCGGCGCAACCCCATGCGCCTGCGCGCCGACATCGGGATATGGGAAATCTTCATTCCCGACATCGGCCCCTATCGCGCCTACAAGTACGAGATCGTCGGCGCGGACGGGAAGACGCGGCCGCTGAAGGCTGACCCCTTTGCATTCCGGTCGGAAATGCGGCCCGCCACGGCCTCGATCACGACCGGTCCGATGCGCCACGAATGGAAGGACGATGCGCACCGCGCCTTCTGGAGCAAGGCGGAGCACCGGCGCCAGCCGATTTCGATCTACGAGGTCCATGCCGGCTCATGGCAGCGCCACGACGACGGCCGCTTCCTGTCGTGGGACGAACTGGCCGATCGCCTGATCCCCTACGTGGTCGATACCGGCTTCACGCATATCGAGTTCCTGCCGATCAGCGAGCACCCGTTCGACCCTTCCTGGGGCTATCAGACTACCGGGCTCTATGCGCCGACCGCCCGTTTCGGCGAGCCCGAAGGCTTCGCGCGCTTCGTCGACGGTGCCCACCGCGCGGGCGTCGGCGTGATCCTCGACTGGGTGCCGGCGCATTTCCCGACGGATGCGCATGGGCTCGCCTGGTTTGACGGCACCGCGCTCTATGAGCACGCCGACCCGCGCCAGGGCTTTCATCCGGACTGGAACACCGCGATCTATAATTTCGGCCGCCGCGAGGTCGTGTCGTTCCTGGTCAACAACGCGCTTTTCTGGGCGGAAAAGTACCATCTCGACGGGCTGCGCGTGGATGCGGTCGCGTCCATGCTCTACCGGGACTACTCGCGCAAGGAAGGCGAGTGGGTGCCGAACCAGTTTGGCGGGCGCGAGAACCTGGAAGCCGTCGCCTTTCTGCGCGACGTCAACGCCACCGTCTACGGCACGCAGCCTGGTTTCATGACGATCGCCGAGGAATCGACCTCGTGGCCGAAGGTTTCCCGGCCCGTCCATGAAGGTGGCCTCGGCTTCGGCTTCAAGTGGAACATGGGCTTCATGCACGATACGCTTCAGTATCTGAAGCGCGATCCTGTCCACCGCAAGCATCACCATGACGAGATCACTTTCGGCCTGCTCTACGCTTTCAGCGAGAATTTCGTCCTGCCGCTGAGCCACGACGAGGTCGTGCACGGCAAGGGCACGCTGCTTAACAAGATGGCCGGCGACGATTGGCAGAAGTTTGCCACCTTGCGCGCTTACTACGCCTTCATGTGGGGCTATCCCGGCAAGAAGCTGCTGTTCATGGGTCAGGAGTTCGCCCAGCGCGCCGAATGGAGCGAGGGCAGGCAGCTCGACTGGCAGCTCATGCAATATGCTCCTCATCGTGGAATGCGCGACCTGGTGCGCGATCTGAACGGCGCCTACCGCAGCAGGCCCGCGCTGCACGCGCGCGACTGCGAGGGCGACGGGTTTTCCTGGCTGATCGCAGACGACAAGGCAAATTCCGTTTTCGCCTGGCTGCGCAAGGCCCCCGGGGCCGCGCCAATCGCCGTCATCAGCAATTTCACGCCGACGCAGCGAGACTTCTATCGTGTGCCCTTGCCGAGGGCCGGCAAATGGCGTGAGATCGTGAATACCGACGCCGTCGACTATGGCGGCTCGGGCAAGGGCAATGGCGGTGCCGTCGAGGCGAGGGCGAACGACGGAGGGGCTATCTTCGCCGAAATGCTGGTGCCGCCGCTGGCAACGGTCATGCTCGAGTTCTCGGGCGAATGAGACGGTCGGGAGGGACCTCATGGATTTGAAGCGGACACAGCCCCTGGCGCGCGACGCGATGGCCTACGTGCTGGCCGGCGGCCGCGGCAGCCGCCTCAAGGAACTCACCGATTTCCGCGCCAAGCCGGCGGTATATTTCGGCGGCAAGACCCGCATCATCGATTTCGCGCTCTCCAATGCGCTGAATTCCGGCATCCGCCGCATGGGCGTGGCGACGCAGTACAAGGCCCATTCGCTGATCCGCCACTTGCAGCGAGGCTGGAACTTCCTGAGGCCGGAGCGAAACGAGAGCTTCGACATCCTGCCGGCAAGCCAGCGCGTTTCGGAGACGCAGTGGTACGAGGGCACCGCGGACGCCGTCTACCAGAACACCGACATCATCGAGAGCTACGGCCCGGAATACATGGTCATCCTGGCGGGCGACCACATCTACAAGATGGACTACGAGATGATGCTGCGCCAGCATGTCGATCAGGGCGCCGACGTCACCGTGGGCTGCCTCGAAGTGCCGCGCATGGAGGCGACGGGCTTCGGCGTGATGCATGTCGACGGCAAGGACCGCATCATCTCGTTCGTAGAGAAGCCGGCCGATCCGCCCGGTATCCCCGACAAGCCGGACTACGCGCTGGCCTCGATGGGCATCTATGTCTTCCGTACGAAATTCCTGATGGATCAGCTCCGGCGGGATGCCAAGGATCCGGATTCCAGCCGGGACTTCGGCAAGGACCTCATCCCCTACATCGTCAAGAACGGCAAGGCGGTCGCCCACCGCTTCGCCAAGTCCTGCGTGCGCTCCAGCTTCGAGCGCGAAGCCTATTGGCGCGACGTCGGCACCGTCGATGCCTATTGGGAAGCCAATATCGACCTGACCGACGTGACGCCGGAACTCGACCTCTACGACCGCGACTGGCCGATCTGGACCTATGCCGAGATCAAGCCGCCGGCCAAATTCGTGCATGATGAGGACGGCCGGCGCGGCTCGGCCGTGTCGTCGCTGGTTTCGGGTGACTGCATCGTCTCAGGCGCCGCGCTGAAACGCAGCCTGATCTTCACCGGCGCCCGCATCAACTCCTTCTCCTCGCTGGAGGAGGCGGTGGTGCTGCCCGACTGCTTCATCGGCCGCAATGCGCGGCTGAAGCGGGTGGTGATCGACCGCGGCGTGCGCATACCCGAGGGATTGGTCGTTGGCGAGGATCCGATACTGGACGCCAAACGATTCCGCGTCTCGGAAAAGGGGATATGCCTGATCACGCAGCCGATGATCGACCGGATCGAAGCCTGATCGATGCAAGTTCTCGCCGTCACGCCTGAAATCTACCCGCTGATCAAGACGGGCGGGCTGGCCGACGTGGCCGGCGCCCTGCCTCTGGCTATGGCAGGGCAGGGCGTGGCCATGCGCACGCTGATCCCCGGCTATCCTGTCGTGATGAAGCGGCTGCGGCGCAAGAGAGCGGTGCATGACTACGCGTCGCTGCAAGGTGGCAAGGCCGCGGTTCATGCCGTGAAACTGGACGGCCTGGACCTGCTGGTGCTGGACGCGCCGCATCTGTTCGAGCGGGAAGGCGGACCCTACGGCGACGCGGGCGGGGCCGACTGGCCGGACAACTGGCGGCGTTTCGCCGCGCTGAGCCAGGTGGGCGCCGACATAGCGGGCGGCGCCGTCGCCGGCTATCTTCCGGACCTCGTCCACGCGCATGACTGGCAGGCCGCCATGACGCTGGCCTATATGCGCTATGGAAAAGCGCCGGCCACGCCGTCCGTCATCACCGTGCACAATCTGGCCTTCCAGGGTCAGTTCGGCGCCGACATTTTCGCCGGGCTGGGCCTGCCGGCTCACGCCATGGCGCTGGACGGAGTCGAATACTACGGCGGCGTTGGTTATCTCAAGGCCGGGCTCGCGGCAGCATGGGCCATCACCACGGTAAGCCCGACCTACGCGCAGGAGATCCGCACCCCGCAGTTCGGCATGGGGCTTGACGGGCTCATCAACGCCCGCGCCGACGACCTCTACGGCATCGTCAACGGCATCGACGTCGATGCGTGGAACCCGCAGACCGACCCCCATCTGTCGCGCAATTTTTCGGCCAAGACGCTGACGGGCCGCCGGGCCAACAAGCGGGCCGTCGAGCAGCGCTTCTCGCTCGCCGCCGACGATGGCCCGCTGCTGTGCGTGGTGAGCCGGCTGACCTGGCAGAAGGGCATGGACATTCTCGCCGCCGCGCTCGACGACATCGTCGGCATGGGGGTGCGCCTCGCCGTTCTCGGCTCCGGGGACCGTGGTCTGGAGGGCGCGATGCTGGCGGCCGCGGCACGTCACCGCGGCCGTGTCGGCGTGGTCGTCGGCTATGACGAGGCGCTTTCGCACATGATGCAGGGCGGCTGCGACGCGATCGTCATCCCCTCGCGTTTCGAGCCGTGCGGGCTGACGCAGCTCTACGGCCTGCGCTACGGCACCGTGCCGATCGTGGCGCGCACCGGCGGGTTGGCTGATACCGTCATCGACGCCAACGAGGCGGCGGTCGCGGCCGGCGTCGCCACCGGCCTGCAATTCGCGCCCGAAAATCCCGACGCCTTCCGCGTCGCCGTGCGGCGCGCGGCCGAGCTTTACGCCGACGCGGAGACATGGGCGTCGCTACAGAAGCAAGGCATGAAGTCGGACGTTTCCTGGGACCGCAGCGCCGCCAAATATGTCGCGCTCTATCGCTCCCTGCTTGCAAGAAGAGGTGCCTGAAACATGAAGCAGACGGTCGCGACCACGCCCTATGGCGACCAGAAGCCCGGGACCTCCGGCCTCCGCAAGAAAGTGCCCGTTTTCCAGCAGAAGAACTATGCCGAGAACTTCATCCAGTCGGTGTTCGACTCGCTGGAGGGTTTTGCCGGCAAGACGCTGGTGATCGGCGGCGACGGCCGCTTCTACAATCGCGAGGTGATCCAGAAGGCGATCGCCATGGCCGCCGCCAACGGCTTCGGCAGGGTGATCGTCGGGCAGGGCGGTATCCTGTCGACGCCGGCCGCCTCGAACGTCATCCGCAAATATAAGGCCTTCGGCGGCATCATCCTGTCGGCCAGCCACAATCCTGGAGGGCCGCACGAGGATTTCGGCATCAAGTACAACATCGGCAATGGCGGGCCGGCGCCGGAAAAGATCACCGAGGCGATTTTTGCCCGATCGAAGGCGATCTCGCAGTATTTCATCGACGATATGGCGCCTGTCGACCTCGACAGGATCGGCACGCTGCAGGCCGGCGGCATGACCATCGAGGTCATCGACCCGGTCGTCGACTACGCCGCACTGATGGAGACCCTGTTCGACTTCGAGGCGATCGCAGGAATGTTCAAGTGCGGCTTCCGCATGCGCTTCGACGCCATGCATGCGGTTACCGGCCCGTATGCCAAGGAGATCTTGGAGCGGCGGCTGGGAGCTCCAGACGGCACGGCCCGCAACTTCAAGCCGCTGCCGGATTTCGGCGGCCATCATCCCGATCCGAACCTCGTACATG
>JAEUMA010000227.1 GCA_016793565.1 Rhizobiaceae bacterium | reverse complement strand
GACAGATCCTGGCTGGAATGGCGGCCTTCGCCCAGCGAGAGGGTCTCTCGCATCTGAGCGAAATCCGCGACAGCCGAACCGACTACTGGGCCGGCAAGACGCTCTGAAAGGTCTTCGCCGTCTGGCCCGGCAGAAGCGCCAGCAGGCTCAGGCCGCGCACCAGCAACCACGCATGCAGCGACAACCACAGACCGTGATTGCCTAGCGGACCTGTCAGCAGCGCCATCGCAGCCACCATCGCGACAAGCGATATGAGCATCGTGTTTCTCATCGGGACCGACCAGGTCGCGCCGATGTAGACGCCGTCCATCTGGAAGGCGAGCACGCCACTCAACGCGGCGAGCGCAGCGAAAGGGAGGAATTCGGCGGCTGTGGTCTGGACCTGCAGCGACGTGGTGGTCAGACCGATCAAGGCGTCGCCGAAGGCGAGCACGAGCACTACTGCCACCCCGGCAATGCCGAAGCCCCACATAGCGGTCAGACGGACAACGCGCCGAAACGCCGAAGCGTCGCGCGCGCCGAGCGCTCTGCCGGCTAGTTGCTCGGCCGCGGTCGCGAAGCCGTCGAGGAAAAAGCTCATCGCCATGAAGAAGTTCATCAGCACCGCGTTGGCTGCCAGTGTCACCGTGCCGAATGCCGCACCCTGACGAGTGAAGAGCGCGTATGCCACCAGAAGCGCGAACGAGCGGATCATGATGTCGCGATTGATGGCGATCATGCGCAGCAGCGCGTCGAGCTCCAACAATCGCGCGCGCGGCACCCGCTCCTGCCTTCGAAAGCGTGCCGCCAGCATCGCCATCCCGACGACCGCCGCGCAGGCTTCGCCGGCCACCGTCCCCCAGGCAACCCCGCCCACACCCCAGCCGAGCCAAAGGCCGAGCGCAATCGACAGAACGATGTTAACGCCGTTGAGCAGCAATTGCAGGGAAAGCGCGAGTGCCCCCTCGCCGCGGCCCAGCACATATCCGAGCACCGCGAAGTTGATCAGCGCCAGCGGCGCGCCGACGAGCCTGATGCGGACATAGATGTCGAGTGCTTCGCTTACCCGGGGCTCCGCGCCCATGAAACGCTGGCCCGCGGCCGAGACGAACGGTGCCGACAGCAGCATCGCGAGGCCGAGTACGACGGCGATGGCGAGCGCCCGCCAAAACACCGCTTGCTGCTCGACCTCGTCGCCGCGGCCGAACGCCTGGGCGACAAGGCCGGTGGTCCCGGAACGGACGAAATTGAAGGAGGAGAACACGACGTCGAACACGAGTGCGCCAGCAGCGAGCCCGCCGATCAAGGCAGGGTCGCCGAATTGTCCCACGACCGCGGTGTCGACGATACCGAGCAGCGGCGTGGTGGCGTAGGCCAGCGTCATCGGAACCGCGATGCCGAGCACCGAGCGATGCGTCACTGCGAAGGGTCGACCAGCATCTTGCATGACGCGCCTTTGCCCGTTTCGCAAGCAAGCTGCAAGCAGGCCACGAAAAGCCGCGCGAGGGATTTACCTGACGAAGACACCCGCTAAATCTGTCGGTCATGCCGCTTCAGATCGTCAGCCACCCGGACTATGACGCTGGCTTCGTGCCCGGCCACCGCTTTCCGATGGGCAAATACAGCATGCTCGTGCAGGCGCTGGCCGCGCGTGGCATGTTTGACGACTCGTCGTCCCTCCACCGGCCTGCGCTTCCTCCGGACCGCTGGCTGAAGCTCGCGCATGCGACCGGCTACGTCGATCAGGTCGTGTCCTGCACCGTTCCCGCCCCAATAGAACGCGATATCGGCTTTGCCGTCGGCGAGCGCATCTCGCGGCGCGCGCGTCTGGCCACAGCCGGAACCGTTCTCGCCGCAAGGATCGCGCTCGAACAGGGCATCGCCTGCAACGCGGCGGGCGGCAGCCACCATGCTCGGCATGCGCAGGGCGCCGGATTCTGCACCTTGAACGATGTCGCCATCGCATCCCTGGTGCTGCTCGGCGAAGGCGCGGCGCACAACATCCTGGTGATCGACCTCGACGTCCACCAGGGCGACGGCACTGCCGAAATTCTGGCGAAGGAGCCCAGGGCCTTCACCTTCTCCATGCATGCCGAGCGCAACTATCCGGTGCGGAAGGCCGTTTCCGACCGCGACGTCGGTCTGCCCGACGCCACCGCCGACGAAGCCTATCTGAACAGGCTGGAGGACGAGCTGTCGCGACTGCGCCGCGCGCGGCCCTGGGACCTGGTGTTCTACAATGCCGGCGTCGACCCGCATGAAGCCGATCGTCTCGGCAGGCTGGCTCTGACCGACACCGGCCTGCGCCGGCGCGACGAGTTTGTCATCGGGCGTTTTCGCGAGGACGGCATCCCCGTCTGCGGCGTCATCGGCGGCGGCTATTCGGACGACGTCGCAGCGCTCGGCGAGCGGCACGCTATCCTGTTCGAGGTAGCGGCGGCCTACGTCTGAAACTCAGGCGCCGCGGCGGTAGGACAGGAGGCGGATGATCAGGAAGGCCGGAATGACCACCGCGGCGCCAAGGACCATGTAGGCACCGAAACGGCCGAGTGCCGCGAAGCCCATGTGCCAGAGGTCGAGCACGAAGTTGCGTATGCCGTAGTAGACGTCCATCGGCGACCAGCCGAAGGCGTTCATGACCATGCCGACCAGGAACGACACGACGACGAGCTTGAGCGCGACACGCAAAGGGGTGTCGCCGAGGAAACGGTTCAGCGCGGACAAGCCACTCTCCATGCCAGTGTCATAGCTTGGCAGATACGGCCTCGGGCGGCGCGCTTCAAGCGGAACGCTACGGGAAGGGACCTTTCCGTTGACTTGACGGCCAAAAGCAACGATAAGTCCGCGATGGCCGCCGTTTGGGCGGCTTTTTTGATTTTCAGGTACCGGAGACTGACGAGAAATGAGCGGTTCGGCGCTGTACGAGACCTTTGCGCGGGCCCCGTTGACCTTCGAGCGGGGCGAGGGATGCTGGCTGGAAAGCCCCTCCGGCGAGCGATATCTCGATTTCGCCGGCGGCATCGCCGTCAACTCACTCGGCCATGCGCATCCGCATCTGGTCGCCGCCCTCACCGAGCAGGCGCAAAAGCTGTGGCATGTCTCCAATCTCTACGAGATCCCTAACCAGCGCAGGCTGGCCGAGAGGCTGGTGGCCAACAGCTTCGCCGACAAGGTGTTTTTCACCAATTCGGGAGCGGAAGCGCTGGAATGCGCGATCAAGACCGCGCGCCGCTATCATTACGCCAAGGGCCATGGCGAGCGCTTCCGCACGATCACCTTCGAGGGCGCCTTCCACGGCCGTACGCTGGCGACGATCGCCGCCGGCGGCCAGGCCAAGTATCTCGAAGGTTTCGGCCCGAAGGCCGACGGCTTCGACCAGGTAGCGTTCGGCGACGTCGATGCAGCCGAGGCTCTGATCGGCCCTGAGACCGCGGCGATCCTCGTCGAGCCGGTGCAGGGCGAAGGCGGCATCCGGGTGTTCCCCGCCACCGGCCTGCGGCGGCTGCGCGAACTGTGCGACAAGCACGACCTTTTGCTTATGTTCGACGAAGTGCAATGCGGAGTCGGCCGCACCGGCAAGCTGTTTGCCTATGAGTGGACCGGCATTGAGCCCGACGTCATGGCGATCGCGAAGGGCATCGGCGGCGGCTTCCCCATGGGCGCATGCCTTGCCACGGACGAGGCGGCCGCCGCGATGACCCCGGGCGTGCACGGCACTACTTTCGGCGGCAATCCGCTGGCCATGGCGGTAGGCAACGCCGTGCTGGACGTTGTTCTGGCGGACGGCTTCCTGGACGAGGTCAACCGCAAGGCGCTGCTGTTCAAGCAGGGGCTGGCGGCCATCGCCGACGAGTCTCCGGAGATCGTGGACGAAATCCGCGGCACCGGCCTGCTGCTCGGCATCAAGTGCAGGGTGCCCAACACCAAGATCAGCGCTGCGCTGCGCGACCAGCACTTGCTGACCGTGCCGGCGGGCGACAACGTCATCCGCCTCCTGCCGCCGCTGATCGTCAGCGACGACGAGATCCGCGAGGGACTTAGCCGCATCCGTGCCGGCGTCCGCGCGGTCGCGGATGAGACGCAGGCTGCCGAGCCGAGGCAGGCGCGGGCATGACCCCCAGGCACTTCACCGACCTTGCCGCCGTTTCCGGCGCGGAACTGCGGGCGATCCTCGACGACGCAGCCGAGCGCAAGATGCGGCTCAAGGCCGGCGAGCGCAGCCGGCCTTTCGAGGGCAAGGTCCTGGCCATGATTTTCGACAAGCCGTCGACGCGCACGCGGGTCTCCTTCGACGTCGCCATGCGGCAGCTGGGCGGCGAGACGATCATGCTGACCGGCACCGAGATGCAGCTCGGCCGTTCCGAGACCATCGCCGACACCGCCAAGGTACTGTCGCGCTACGTCGACATCATCATGATACGCACCACCGCGCATGAGCGCATGCTGGAGCTGGCCGAGAACGCGACCGTGCCGGTGATCAACGGCCTGACCGACGACACCCATCCCTGCCAGCTGATGGCCGACGTGATGACCTTCGAGGAGCATCGCGGCAGCGTCGGCGGACGCACCTTCGCCTGGACCGGTGACGGCAACAACGTGCTGCACTCGTTGCTCGAAGCCTCGGCGCGTTTCGGGTTCCACGTCAACGTGGCGGTGCCGGAGGGCAGCGAGCCGGAGCAGCGCTATGTCGACTGGTCGCGCGCCAATGGCGGCAGCGTCGACTTCACCCGCAGCGCGCAGGATGCGGTCGCCGGCTCCGATTGCGTGATGACCGACACCTGGGTCTCGATGGGCCAGGAGCATCGCGCGCGCGGCCACAACGTATTCCTGCCCTATCAGGTCAACAGCGCGCTGATGGCCCGGGCGAAGCCCGATGCGCTCTTCATGCACTGCCTGCCCGCGCATCGCGGCGAGGAGGTCACCGACGAGGTGATCGACGGTCCGCACTCGGTGGTCTTCGACGAGGCGGAGAACCGGCTACACGCGCAGAAGGCGGTCCTGGCGTGGTGCCTGGGCGCTTGATCGACCGGGGGGGCGTTCCTATCTCAGGGCAATCGTTCCCCTCCCATCGATCGAACGCCGCCGTGCTGGAGCTTCTATGCCGGGACAGGCGTGGAGACTGCCATGACGACAGGATTGCAGATTTTGCCTGAGGCAACCATTCAGCTCGGCGAGTTCGGCTTTTCGGGCGACGACCATGTCGTGCCGTTCGAGGTCGGCCCTCTGGACGTGCGCGGGCGCATCGTCCAGCTGGGTCCGCTGCTCGACCAGATTCTCGAGCGCCATGCCTATCCGGAGCCCGTCGCGCGGCTGCTGGCGGAAGCCTGCGTCGTGACCGTACTGCTCGGGACGTCGCTCAAGTTCCAGGGCCGTTTCATCCTGCAGACGCGTTCCGACGGGCCGGTTGACCTGCTGGTCGCGGACTTTGCAACGCCCAGCGCCTTGCGCGCCTATGCGCGCTTCGACGCCGAGCGTCTGGCGGAGGCCGAGACTGCGGGAGCCGTCAGCCCGGCGGAGCTGCTGGGTACGGGCGTGCTTGCGCTGACGATCGACCAGGGCATGCATATGCAGCGCTACCAGGGCATCGTGGAACTGGACGGCACTTCGCTGGAGGACGCCGCGCGCGCCTATTTCCGGCAGTCGGAGCAGATCCCGACAGACTTGCGGCTGTCGGTGGCGAGGCTGGTCAAGCCCGGTGAAGGCGGACGCGGACACTGGCGGGCCGGTGGCATTCTGGCCCAGTTCCTGCCGGAAGCGCCCGAACGCCTGCGCCTGCCGGATCTGCCGGGCGGCGACGGTGACGAAGCCGATCTGGACGACCTGACGGACGATTCCTGGAAGGAGCTGCTGGCGCTGTTCGCCACCATCGAACCAACCGAGCTGATCGATCCGACCATCGGCACCGAGAGGCTGCTGTACCGCCTGTTCCACGAGCACGGCGTACGCGTGTTCGACGGCACCGACGTCGCCGACGAATGCTCGTGCTCGCGCGAGAAGATTCGCGGCATTCTCGACGGCTTCACCGCCGAGGAGATCCGCGACAGCGTCGAGGACGGTGCGATCCACGTGAGCTGCGAGTTCTGCTCGAAGCAGTATTCATTTGACCCGGCGGAATTCGCCGCGGCCGACGAATGAAATAGACGCCGCCCCGACACGACAGCCGGGGCGGCGTCACGCTCAGTTGAGGGAACGCGGAGTATCGGGCACGTCCAGCGAGAAGGCGGGAATGGCGATGTCGAACTCCTCACCGCGTGCGCTGCGCATCGTATAGTGGCCCACCATGATGCCCGACGGCGTCGTCAGCGGGCAGCCGGACGTGTAGCTATAGCTGTCGCCGGGCCCGATCTCGGGCTGGTCGCCGACCACGCCTTCTCCCCTCACCTCCTCCACCTTTCCGCGGCCGTCGGTAATGTGCCAGTAGCGTGACAGAAGCTTCACCTGCTGATGAGAGCCGTTGTCGATGGTGATGCGGTATCCCCACACATACCGGCCCTCGGACGGATCGGAGCGATCCTTGAGATAGAACGGCTCGACCTGGACCCCGATGCCACGGGTTACGGCGCGATACATGGCAGCGACTCCGCCCGTTTGCTTCGCCGCGATTGTGCGCAGGCGCCGCAGAAGGTCAACCGCAGACCACCGCAATGCCTACAATGAAGCGCCCGCTCAGGCGGCCTTCAGTGCCTGCTCGATATCGTCCAGCAGATCGCCAGCGTCCTCCAGACCGACCGAAAGCCGGACCGTGCCCCCCGAGATGCCGAGTTCGGCCCGCGCCTCGTCGGTGAGGTTTTTGTGCGTGGTGGTGGCGGGATGGGTGACCAGGCTCTTGGCATCGCCGAGATTGTTCGAGATCAGCACGACCCTCAGCCGGTTCTCGAAGTCGAACGCCGCCTTCTTGCCGCCCTTCAGCTCGAAACAGATCAGAGTCGAGCCGCCGCGCATCTGGCGGGCGACGATGTCGGCCTGTGGGTGGTCGGCGCGGCCGGGGTAGATGACGCGCGCGATTTCCTGCCGGCCGGCGAGGAAATCGGCGATGCGCGCCGCACTTGCCGTCTGCGCTGCGACGCGCACAGGCAGCGTCTCCAGCCCCTTCAGCAGCGTCCACGCGTTGAACGGCGACAGGCTTGGGCCGGTATGGCGGAAGTAGTCGTGCAGGTTCTTGTCGATCCACTCCTTGTCGGACAGGATGACGCCGCCCAGGCATCGCCCCTGCCCGTCGATATGCTTGGTCGCGGAATAGACCACCACATGGGCACCGAGTTCGAGCGGCTTCTGCTGCAGCGGCGTGGCGAAGACATTGTCCACCACCACGCGGGCGCCGATACCGTTGGCTATGGCTGCCACGCCGGCGATGTCGATCACCTCCAGCGTCGGGTTGGTGGGGCTTTCCAGGAAGAAAAGCTTGGTGTTCGGCCGGACGGCCTTCTGCCAGTTCTCGATGCGCGTGCCGTCGACCAGCGTCGCCTCGATGCCGTAGCGCGGCATCAGCGTCTCGATCACCCAGCGGCAGGAGCCGAACAGCGCGCGCGCGGCCACGACATGGTCGCCGGCGCGCAGGCCGCACAGCAGCGCAGCCGACACGGCTGCCATGCCGGAAGATGTCGCCCGCGCGTCTTCCGCGCCTTCCAGCATGCACATGCGCTTCTCGAACATGTCGACGGTCGGGTTGGCGTAGCGCGAATAGATGAAACCGGGCTCCTCGCCCTTGAAGCGCGCCTCGGCGGCCTCGGCGGTTTCGTAGACATAGCCCTGGGTGAGGTACATCGCCTCCGACGTCTCGCCATATTGCGAGCGGAGCGTCCCGCCGTGGACCAGCGAGGTGGCCGGCTTCCAGTTGGGCTGCGCAGGGTTCGTCATCGTCGTTGCCCCAAAAACAAAAAACCGGCCGCGAAAAGTCGCGCACCGGTCCATATGGCCCTTTTCAGGCCGACGGTCCTTTAGCGACTTGTTTAACGTGGCTGCAAGCCGACCGGCCAAATCACCACGGGATAACGCGTCCTTTAAGCCCTGCGCCGGCTTGCGTCAATCCGGGCCTTCGTTAAACGTCGCGGCGAGACAAGGAGCCTCCGCTTGCGCCAGTCCGGCATTCTTCCCGACCGGCAGATCGCCGCGCTGTTCGAGCGCGGAGTGCTGGCCACGGACCAGCCTCTCGACGCCGACCAGATCCAGCCCGCGAGCCTGGATCTGCGGCTGGGCGCCAAGGCGTGGCGCGTGCGCGCGAGCTTCCTGCCCGGCCCCGGCAGCGCGGTCGCCGACAAGCTCGAGCGGCTGAAGCTGCATGAGTTCGATCTCACCGATGGCGCCGTGCTCGAAACCGGCTGCGTCTACATCGTGCCGCTGCTGGAGCGTCTCGCGCTGCCGCTCGGCATTTCCGCCTCGACGAACCCGAAAAGCTCGACCGGGCGGCTGGACATCTTCACCCGCGTGATGAGCGACTTCGGGCCGGAGTTCGACAAGGTCGCCGCCGGCTATCACGGACCGCTCTATCTGGAGATCAGCCCGCGCACGTTCCCGATCGTCGTGCGCAAGGGATCGCGCTTGTCGCAGATCCGCTTCCGGACCGGCAACGCGCTTCTCTCAGAGGCGGAACTAAGCGCCGTCCATGCAGCCGAGACGCTTGTCGCTGCGGAGGCGCCCAACATTTCCGGCGGCGGGATCGCTCTGTCCATCGATTTGGGCGGCGATGCCGACGGCCTTGTCGGCTACCGTGCCAAGCACCATACTGGCCTGATCGACGTCGACCGGCGCGCGGCCTATGACGCCGACGACTTCTGGGAACCGTTGCGCCGCCACGGCAAAGGCCCGGGCGAACTCGTGCTGGACCCCGACGAGTTCTATATCCTGGTGTCGCGCGAAGCGGTACACGTGCCGCCCCTCTACGCGGCCGAAATGACGCCGTTCGATCCTCTCGTCGGCGAGTTCCGTGTGCACTATGCCGGCTTTTTCGATCCCGGCTTCGGCCATTCGGCCGCGGGGGGCGCAGGCAGCCGCGCCGTGCTGGAAGTGCGCAGCCATGAAGTTCCCTTCATCCTGGAGCACGGACAGGTGGTCGGACGGCTGGTCTACGAGCACATGGTGGAGCGCCCGGGAGCGCTCTACGGAACCGACCTCGGCTCAAACTACCAGGCGCAGGGCCTCAAACTGTCGAAACATTTCCGTTTGGAGCGGGTGAAGGGAATCGAACCCTCGTCGTAAGCTTGGGAAGCTTCTGCTCTACCATTGAGCTACACCCGCATGCGCCCTACATAGCCGATGCCGGCCTTCCCGCGCAACTGCCGAAGAAGGCCGGATACCGACCGGTACCCCAACCGCCCCCTGCATCGATGGCCAAGTTGGGGAAAACCGAAAAAAGCGATTCGTGTTGCAGATCGGACTCTTGTCACCGAGTCAGGCACTAAGGTAGTTTTGGGTCAATAATATCTAGATTTCGTGCGGCGGACATAATCACCCGAATAGATGTGGTGTTGCCTGGGCAACCGGGTGCCGAAGGATTCCGCGTGTCGCACGCCGACTTCAGGAGCGTGGCTTCATGAACTGGACCGATGAGAGAGTGGAATCGCTGCGCCGGCTTTGGGCCGAGGGGCTGTCGGCAAGCCAGAT
>JAEUMA010000212.1 GCA_016793565.1 Rhizobiaceae bacterium | reverse complement strand
GGTGTCTACGCCCTTGGTGCGCGACACCAGCGCCAACTGCCGCACGACGTCGACATTCGGCCATGCATCGGGAAAGTCGACGCGGCGTACCACGATGTCGGCGCGCTTGCCGACCTCGATCGAGCCCAGTTCCTTCTCCATGCCCATCGCGCGGGCGCCGCCCAGCGTGAACATTTCCAGGATCGCTTCCGAGGTCAGGTACTCGCCCCATTCGCGGCTGACGAGGTAGGCGATGAAGCCGAGGTCGCCGAACGGCCAGGCCTTGGCGATATCGGTGCCGAACGCGATTCCGGTGCCGGTCTTGTGCAGGCCGGGAAAGGCGCTGCGCCCCGTCTGCGAGATGCCATAATACATGAAATTGCCGGGATGCCAGACCAGCGCCATGCCGCAGGACCGGATCGCCTCGACCTCGGCGTCGTCTAGAATGTTCATATGTGTGAAGACGGAGTTGGGTCCGGCGATGCCGGCCTCCGCCATGTAGACGAGCGGGGCCTTGCCGAAGCGGCCGCGGTCATAGTCGGAGTCGGCCTTCATCAGGCTCTGGTGCTGATGAAAGACGGTGCCGCTGCGGTCGGCGAGCGCCTTGGCTTCCTTCATCAGCTCGACCGAGGCGCTGCCGAGCCCGTAGACGGCGACATGGCCGCGCGCCAGCGCGTCAGGATCCTGGTTTCGCTTGAGCTGGCCGCCCAGTTCGCGGCGTGCGCGCTGCGCATCGCAGGGCGTCCGCGGGATTTCGGCCGCCATCGGCTCGCCGCCGACGATGTCCCACAGCATGCAATCGCTCACCGAGATACGAATGCCGACGGCGTTGGTTGCTTCCGTCACCGCGTCGGGCGAGAAGCTGGTCGAGGCATCGACGAAGCCGGTGAAGCCGTTCAGCACGAGTTCGGCCGAGGCGCAGAGCGCGCTGGCATACTCGTCCTCGTCATCTATGGCGTTGATCCACCGTGTGAAGACGCCGGGGCCGCCGCCGCCCTCTTCCTTGGGCGGGTTCGGATTGTCGGTGATGGAGCCGCGACTGAGATGCAGGCCGGCGTGATAGTGGCCGTCGATGAAACCGGGATGCACGACGCCGCCGGCCGCGTCGATGCGGCGGTCGGCGGTCCATGCGGCCTCGATATCCGCGCTTTTGCCGACGGCCACGATGCGCTTGCCGCTCACCGCGACGGCGCCGTCTGCATAGACGGTGCGCTTGGCATCCATGGTCAGCACGCAGCCATGCACGATCAGCAGATCGCAACGCTTCGGCGCACCTGTCGGCGACTGGGTCATCTCACTCGACCACCTTTCCGGTTTCGCGGTCCCAAGACCCGACGCGCAGGTCGGGCTTGGCCTTGATCAGCGACTGCTTGGCCACGCGCATCGAAGGCGTGCGCTCGAAATCGCCGATCTGGTATTCGATGAAGCGTGGGATCTTGAAGGCGGCGAGGTTCTGCTTGCAGAACTCGATGATGGCCTCGGGCGGCAGGTCGTCGCCGTCCTTGATCTGGACGTAGACCTTGACCTCCTCGCCGCGCAGCGTGTCCGGCACCGGCACCACGGCCGCGTCGACGACCGAGGGGTGCGACCGCATAACGCCTTCCACTTCCGCGGCGGAGATGTTCTCGCCGTTGCGGCGGATGATCTCCTTCTTGCGGCCGACGAAGTAGAGCAGGCCGCGCTCGTCGCGGCGCACGACATCGCCCGAATGATACCAGCCGCCCTTGTTGGCCTCCGCGGTGACTTCCGGCCGGTTGAGATAGCCGGCGTAGAGGTCGGGGCCGCCGATCAGTGCCTCGCCGGCCACACCGATGGGCTGATCAT
>JAEUMA010000204.1 GCA_016793565.1 Rhizobiaceae bacterium | reverse complement strand
ACACCAAACCGACCGTAAGCTCTTGATCAAAAAGGATAAATTCGAAACCCAGACACACTTTCGAGCACAAAACCCTCGCATCGAGGGTAGGCCGTGGCACGGACGGAATTAGGAATGCAATGATTTCAAACAGTTAGGTGGTGCCGCTTGCGTGACTCGAACACGCGACCCTCGCATTACGAATGCGATGCTCTACCGACTGAGCTAAAGCGGCGCCAGCACGGTCGAAAGCTCGACCGCAACGGTGAGCGCCTGATACCTGCAATAGCTGGCGAATTCAAGACGGAGTCCGGATTTTCGCCAAGTGATACCGGCACCGCCCGGCCGCCTTCTTCCCGACCCCAAATTCGCCGGTGTATCGGGGCCGTAGTCGTAGTTCGCGACGTTGATTGCTTGCCGGCGGGCGGTTAACCATGGCAATGCGGCTTGCAGGCCGACGCGAGGGGGTTGAGTTGGATCCGATCGAAAAAGCGATCCGAAGTGCTTTCGACAAGGGAAACGCCGAGGACCCGGCGTTCCGCTCGCGCATCTACGAATCCGCCTATGCCGCGCTCGACCGCGCCCTTAAGTCCCGCCCCGAGATGACGGTCGAGGCCGCGATCCAACGCCGGCGCGGCTTGCAGGCCCGCATCGCCGAGATCGAGACGGAGTTCACCTCGGCCGAAGAGGACGAGGTGGTCCCCGACCTCTATGCGGAAGCTGAGGCGGCCGGGAACGAGACGCTCTTCCCAACTCTGGACGACGACCGCGCGGGTACGGTGCCGCAGGTCGCGCCGGGCGACCGTCGCGCCGACGAACTCGGCGCGATGCCCGATCTGGAGCGGCTTCCCGACGGCATGTATGCCCCGGTTGCGGCGGAGGTTTCGCCGGACGCCGAGCCCCGCCGCAGGCCGCGCAGGCGGCGGCGCCTCTACGCCATCGGTTTCGTCGTGGCCACGCTGTTGGCGGCGGCCGGCATCGGAATTTGGTGGACCATCCAGACCGGACTGCTGCTCACCGCGCAACAGCGAGATACGGCCGTTCCCAATCCGCCGCAGACCGTCACCGACGAGGATTTTTCGCCGGACGATGCCGGAACTCCCGGCGTACCGCCGCCGCTGCACAGCGAAACCACCGAGCGCAATTGGATCAGCGTCTTCACCCCGGCCGACCCGACGCTGGCCAGCGCGCCGCAGGGGGCTTCGGCGGAAGTGATGCAGGACGAATCCGGCACCTTCCTGCGCGTGCGCTCCGGCGACAGCGGCGCCGCCGTGCTGTTCGACGTAGGCCAGGGCATTCTCGAACAGGCCGCCGGCAAGAAGGCGGTGTTCGACATCGTGGCGCGCGCGGAAGAGGGGAAGGAGACCGAAGTCACCGTCGACTGCAACTTCGGCGAGTTGGGCGATTGCGGCCGCAAGCGCTATCTCGTCGGCTACGAGCAGGGCGAATATCTTTTCGAGGTCAATCTTCCGGAACGCGACCCGGGCGCCGGCGGCACCATCGCCATCAATTCCGACTTCTCCAATCAGGGCAAGTCGGTCGACATCTACGAGATCCGCATGTCGGTGTCGGAGTAGAGCATTTCGGGTAATCCCTGGGTCACCGGAATGCTCCAGCTACATACCCCAGCGGAGCGCCGGCGTATGCACGGGCGCATCCCACCAGCGGGCAGTGTCGTCCTCCAGCAGGCTGAGTGTGATCGAGCAGCCGGCCATGTCCAGCGAAGTGACGTAAGAGCCCACCAGCGAGCGGGCAATGGTGATGCCGTGCGGTGCCATCACGCGGCGCGCAGCGTGGTGCATCAGGTAAAGCTCCATCGCGGGCGTTCCGCCAAAGCCGTTGACGAACAGCAACGCGCGTGCTCCCGCCGCCGGCTTGAGATCGCCGACGATCGCCGCGCAGATTTCCTCGGCGATGGCGTCGGCGCTCTTCAGCCTGTCGCGGCGACGCCCGGGTTCGCCGTGGATGCCGACACCGAACTCCATCTCGCCGTCGCCGATTGCGAAGGTGGGCTTACCGGCAGCCGGCACGGTGCAGGAGGTGAGCGCCACGCCCATGGAGCGGGTGGCGCGGTTGACGCGATCGCCGAGCGCCTTGAGCTGGGCCAGCGGCATGCCTTCCTCGGCGGCGGCGCCTACAACCTTCTCGACCACCAGCGTGCCGGCCACCCCGCGCCTGCCGGTTGTATAGAGCGAATCCTCAACGGCGACGTCGTCGTTGACGACGACCGTGGCTACGCCCGGCGCCATCTCGGCCGCCATCTCGAAGTTCATCACGTCGCCTTCGTAGTTCTTGATGATGAACAGCGTGCCGGCGCCGCTTTCGACGCCCTCGACCGCGGCCAGCATCTGATCGGGCGTTGGCGAGGTGAACACCTGACCGGGGCAGGCTGCGTCCAGCATCCCGAAGCCGACGAAGCCGGCGTGCAACGGTTCGTGCCCGGAGCCGCCGCCCGAGATGAGGCATGCCTTGCCCTGCTTGGGATGCTTCCTGCGCACGAATTTGTAGTCGGCATCCAGCGCCAGGATGTCGGCATGGGCCTCGCACAGCCCGTCCAGGCTTTCATGCAGGATGGTGTCGACGGCATTGATGAACTTCTTCATGCTTGCGTCCCCTCCTACTGGGCGTGGAGCCTTACGAGCCGCCCTTGCCCGTTATCGCAGTGATGCGGTTGACGAAATCGTGGATCGCGCGGTCCAGCGCCGCGTTCAACTTTTCGTCCTCTAGGTCGGGCACGGTCAGCGACAGGTGCCGCGTCTTGCGCAGCGCCGACGGGCCGGGTGCCTTGCCCGGATGTGCCCGCCGGTAATGCCCGAGGAACTGTTCGCGCTCGGCGGCGCTGAAGTGGCAGACCGCGAAGATCAAAGGCAGGTGCTTCGAAGGGATCGGCGTCGAATAGGCCGGGCTGGATATCTGTGTGACGAAACTGCGGTGCTTGCCCAGCGCATCCGCCAGCCGCTGCCGCATTCCGGAAGGCCGCTGCTCGATCACATTGGCGAGCACCGCCTTGTAGGCACCGATTGCATCGTCCGCCGGGGCGGCTTCCAACGGGTGCGCCACGCTCACAGCTTCACGGACGCTATTGTCGCCTTGGCGACGGCGAGTTGGGCTGGTGCGACCGAAAGGTCGCGCAAGCCAGCGGCCAGCAGCGCCGGTATCGATGCCGGATCGCCGCCGGCGTCGCCGCACAGCGAAACGGGAATGCCCCGCTCGCGGCCGAACGCGGCGACCGACGCGATCAGGCGAAGCACGGCCGGGTTATCCGCCCTGCCCAGTGACGCCACCGACGCGTTGTCGCGCGCGGCCGCCATCACGTACTGCGTCAGGTCGTTCGACCCGATGGAGAAAAAAGCCGCATCGGCGAACAGTTCGGGCGTGATCGCCGGAGCCGGAACCTCCACCATGATACCTAAAGGCGGAATCGCATGTGCGATGCCGGCGGCCGAAAGGCCGGCAGCCTCCTCGGCAACGAGCAGGCGTGCGCGGGCGACCTCATCGTGCACGCCCACCATCGGCAGCATCACCTTGAGCTGGCCATGCACGGCCGCCCGCAGCAGCGCCCGGATCTGGACCCGAAACACGTCCGGCCGCGCAAGCGAGAGGCGGATGCCGCGCAGGCCCAAAAACGGATTGGTCTCCGACACGGTGAAGCCTGGAACCGGCTTGTCTCCGCCTGCGTCGACGGTGCGGATGGTCACGGACTTCCCCTCGGCCCACTGCAGCACCTTGGCGTAGGCGGCGTACTGCCGCTCCTCGTCGGGCAGCACCGCTCCAAACAGGAACTCGGTACGCATCAGCCCGACCCCGTCGCAGGTCGCGATGTCGATGCTATCGACGTCCGAGGGATCGGCGACGTTTACCCGCACCGCAACCCTCGCGCCGTCCGCGGTGGCTGCGGGCAGCCGCAGAAAATTCTGCGCCTCGTTCCTGCGCCGTGCGAAATCTTCGCCCGAGCGGCGGAACGCGGCCAACGTTTCCGCTTCCGCCCGCAGCAGGACTGCGCCGTGCTCGGCGTCGAGCAGCGCGGCCATGCCGCCAACCGCCTCGCAGACGCCGATACCGACGACCATGGGCACGCCGCGTGAGCGGGCCAGCATCGCTACGTGGCTGGCCGCGCTGCCCGCTGTGAGTGCGATGCCGCCTCCCCCGCTCCAGTCGGTCGCCAGAAAATGCGTCGGCGCCAGATCCTCGCCCAGCAAAATCGCGCCGCGCGGCGGAGCCTCGTAGGTGTCCGGCGCAAGCGCGCGCAACACGCGGTCGCGAATGTCGCGCATGTCGATGCTGCGGGCGCGGAAATATTCCTCGTCGGAGGCCTCGTAGCCAG